>JAEZPL010000221.1 GCA_023413605.1 Pseudomonadota bacterium | reverse complement strand
CATCCGCACCGACGTCTCCGCGATGTCGGACAGTGCGCCCGTGACCTGCTCCAGCGCCCAGGCGCCGGTGATGTCGGCCAGCGCGATCAGCAGCGCCGCGCGCCGCTTGGCGATGCGCAGCGCGGTCATCAGCCGGTCGATGTTGCGTTCGTCCGCGCACTCCTCCTCGACCCCGCGCAGCAGATCCGCGAAGGCGCGGTCGTACCCGTCCGTCACCACCCGCCGCATGAAGGCGATGTCGCGCGTCAGGCTCTGGCCCAGATACGGGCTGTTGCCGCAGACCGCATCGATCAGCGCCCGGCCGTCCGCGCTGTCGGCGAAGCCTTCCGCCCAGGCGCGCAGGTCGTCGTCCGCGGCGGCGGCCTCCTGGCGCCAGCGTTCCAGGCCCCTTTCGGCCGAGGTGGGATCGAACGGCTTCGGCAGCGTGTTGGTCGGCATGGTCGAGGCTATCCCTGCACAAGAATCAGGCAGGAGGTTGCGCGGTCCTGCGATCCCGGTCAACTGTGACGACATCCACTGCGGCGATATAGGCTGCGGACACGCTTCCAGGATCAGCCCAGGCAACAAAGGCCATCACCGTTGATCCGACGCACTGCAAAGATCCTGGCCTGGACGACGGCCGGCACGGTCGCCGTCGTGGGGGCCGCCGGGGGGCTGTTCGCCTGGCGCCTGTCGCAGGGGCCGATCGCGCTCGCCCCGCTGACGCCCTATGTGGAGCGGGCGCTGAGCGATCCGCAGGGGCGCTACACGGTCGATGTCGGCACGCTGGTCCTGTCCTGGGTGGACGAGGAGGGCGCCACCGGGCTGACCCGGCTGGACATCCGCGCGCAGGACGTGCGGGCCTTCAACGCCGAGGGGATGGAACTGGCGGCGGTGCCGGAATTGGGCGTCGGCTTTTCCGTCCGCGCGCTGTTCCTGGGCAAGCTGTCGCCGACGCGGCTTGACCTCGTGCACCCGCGCCTGCAGGTGCTGCGCCGGGCCGACGGCAGCCTGGCCTTCGACGTCCGCACCAGCGTGAATCCCGACAACCGGCCGGCGCAGGACGAGCCGTCCGGCGGAACGGACCTGGGCAGCGAAGTCCTGGCGACCCTGCTGCAGCCGCCGGACATCGACCGGCCCTTCGGCCTGCTGCGGCATCTGACCATCATCGGGGCCGACCTGACGGTGGTGAACCGGATGCTGGGCGTGTCCTGGCACGCCAACCGGGCCGACATCGTCCTGACCCGCAGCGGCACCGAGATCAACGGCGGCGCGCGGCTCGACCTCGACCTCGCGGGGAAAAGCGCCGTGGTGGAGGCCTCCGGCACCTACCACATGCGCGACGCCGTGACGCAGGCCACCGTCCGGTTCGAAGGGATCGAGCCGGCCTCCCTGTCCGGCATCGGGCCGGCGCTGGCGCCGCTCGCCGCGGTGACGGTGCCCATCGGCGGGCGGCTGGACGCGACGCTCGATTCGAGGTTCGAACCGACGCGGGTCGCCTTCGACCTGCACGGCGGATCCGGCGCCGTGGCTCTGCCGTCGCTGCGGCCGGAACCGCTGCGCGTCCGCCGGGCGCAGGCGCGCGGGTCGGTGGACATCAACGGGCAGCGGGCGGTGGTGGACCAGCTTTCCATCGCGCTGGATGATTTGACCCTGACTGGCCACGGCCATCTGGCGGAGCAGGGCGACCGCCGCACCGGAGGCGGGCATCTGGAGGTGACCGGCAACGGGCGGACGGCGACGCTCGATCTCGACGGCACGCGGGTTGAGGATAAGGGAACGACTCTGGCGGTGCGGATCGGAGACCTCGTGCCGGCCAGCTTCGCAAGCTTCGCCCCGATGCTGGCGCCGCTCGCCGCCGCGCAGCTGCCGCTGTCCGGCACGGTGAGCGCCGACCTGGACGCCGGCTGGCGGCCGCTGTCCGGGCGGGCCGAACTGACGGCCGGGGCCGGCCATATCCTGCATCCCGGCCGGCTCCCGGAACCGGTGGCCATCGCCTCCGCCGCGCTGACCGTGACGGGCGAGGCCGATCCGGGGAGTCTGGAGTCGGGGCGCCTGGACACGGGGCGCCTGACCGTGGAGCGGCTGGCGATCGACCTCGGCGGGCCGACCGTGGAGGGCACCGCCCACGCCACCGCGTCGAACGGCCAACTGGCGGCGGATGCCGCGGTCACCGCGCGCGATGTGCCGGTGGACGATCTGCGCCGCCTCTGGCCGCAGGGGGTGGGAAAGAACGCGCGGGACTGGGTGACCAGGAACCTGTCGCACGGCATCGTGAACGAGGCGACGGCCACGGTCGGCCTTGCCGGGCCGCTCGACCGGCCGGGGGAGATCGTCCGCACGCATTTCGACGCGACCATCCGCGGCGAGGACATCACGGTGGACTATTTCCACCCGCTGCCGGTGGTGACCGGCGCCGGGGTGGAGGCCACCACCGACGGCAAGACATTCGCCATCCGCACCAAGGGCGGCCGGATCGACGATGTTCAACTGGGCGACGGCACGGTGGTCATCTCCGGCCTGGACAACGACAAGGAAGCGATGGAGGTGCAGATTCCGGTGCGTGGCCCGGTGCGCACCATCCTGACGGTGATCGACAGCCCGCCGCTCGGCTACCCCAGCCGCCTCGACCTCGATCCCAAGCGGACGCAGGGAACGGCGGACGCGCAGCTTCACATCAGTTTTCCCCTACTGGTCGATCTGAAGGTGGAGGATCTGAACCTCAACGTCATGGCGAAGCTGCGCGGCGTGGGGGTCGAGAAGGTCGTCGCCGGCCTGACCGCCACGGACGGCGACCTGTCGCTGGCCCTGGACATGAGCGGCATGTCGGTGAAGGGCAACACGAAGCTGGACGGCATTCCCGTCGCCATCGACTGGAAGGAGCAGTTCAGCGCCACCGCCAAGGGGCCGCGCACGCGGATCACCGTGAAGGGCGACGTGGACGCCAACGACCTGCGCAGCCACGGCATCGACCTGGGCGACCATGTCGCCGGCCCGATGGGCGCGGACGTTCTGTTCACCGTGGACCAGAAGCGCCGGCTCGCCCTGTCGGCCGGGCTGAACCTGGAAAAGACCCGCCTGAAGATCGACGAGCTGGGGTGGGAGAAGAAGCCCGGCGTCCCCGGCTCCGGCAAGCTGGCGCTGGAGTTCCAGAAGGACCGCGTGACGCGCGTCACCGGCCTGACCGTCGATGCCGGCGGCCTGCGCGCCCAGGCGACGGTGGATCTGGCACCGCAGACCATGGCGGTGTCGAAGGTGCAGGTGTCCCAGCTGTCCGTCGGTCAGACGGACCTGCGCGCCGACGTCACGGTGCGCCCGGACAAGGTTGGTGAAAGGGGGGTCGAAAAGGGCGGCTATTCCGGCACCATCACCGGCCAGAGCCTGGACGCCCGCGCCATGGCCGGCCGCGGCGGGGGTCGCAAGCCCGATCCCGGCGACGGCAAGCCCCCGATCCCGTTCGACTTCAACGTCCGGCTGAACCGCGTGGTGTTCGGCGAGGGGCGCTACCTGTCGGAGGTGTCCGGCCAGCTGAAGCGCGACACGCGGTCCTGGACGGCGATCGACATCAACGGCCGGACCGGCGGCGACGGCACCGTGTCCATGCGTTACCTGCCTGGCGCCAAGGGCTTCTACGAGGCCACCATCACCTCCAACAACACGGGCGAGGCGCTGCGCGCGCTGGACATCAACGACCGGGTGCAGGGCGGCCGGCTGTCCATCACCGGCCGGACGGTGGAGCCGCGCGCCGACGCGGCCATCGAAGGGGCGGTGGAGCTGAAGGATTACGCGCTGGTGGACGCGCCGGTCCTGGCCCGCATCGTCAACGCCATTTCCCCCACCGGCTTCGCGGAGTTGCTGGGCGGCGGCAAGGCCATCCAATTCGGGCGCCTGGCCGGCAACTACCGCAAGGAAGGGCGCCTTCTGGTGCTGAAGGATCTGCGCACGTCCGGCTCGGCCCTTGGCTTGACGCTGGAAGGCGACGTGGACATCGAGACGGACACCGCCAACCTGCGCGGCACCATCGTGCCGCTGTACGGCCTGAACCGGCTGATCGGCCAGATCCCGCTGCTGGGCGATGCGCTCAGCGGCGGCGAGGGGCAGGGCATCTTCAGCGCCACCTGGCACGTCCGGGGGCCGCTGTCCGACCCCGACGTGTCGGTCAACCCGCTGGCTGTCCTGGCCCCGGGTTTCCTGCGCAACTTGTTCTTCCTGGGCGATGGCGGCAAGCCACCCCCGCCGCCGGACAAGAGCCAGCAGCCGGGCGCGCACACGCGGTAAAAGCGATTCACCACCAAGGCACCAAGATCAAAAATGCCGTCGCGCCGGCTCCGGTTTGCGTTCCGGGCCGACGCGAAGCGCTTGGTGTCTTGCAACCTGTTTAGAAAGCCTACCCGACAGAGGAAACACTCCCCGGATCGTCATCCCAGCGAAGGCTGGGATCCAGAAAACCTCGCGGTTAAGCCGCTGAAATGCCCTGGATCCCAGCCTTCGCTGGGATGACGGGGAGAGGCATCAAGGCACCACCGACGAATCAGCACTGACAAGGGCTATCCGAACAGGCTCTTGGTGCCTTGGTGGTGAAAAAGGCCCCCCTTAAACCGCCTTCACCAGCGCGTGGCGCTTCTTGCCGGCGCTCAGCTTGATAACGCCGTCGGCGTTCAGGTCGGCGGTGGTGGCCTTGGCGGCCTCGTTGGCGATGGCGGCGTCGTTCATCTTGGCGCCGGCGCCCTTGATCAGGCGGCGGGCTTCGCCCTTCGACGCGGCGAGGCCGGTGGACACCAGCAGGTCCACCAGGGCAACGCCGGCCTCAAGGTCGGCGCGCGGAACGTCGATGGTCGGCAGTCCTTCGGCGGCGGCGCCCTGCTCGAAGGTGCGGCGGGCGGTCTCGGCGGCCTCCCGCGCGGCTTCCTCGCCGTGGGCGAGCTTGGTCACCTCGTGTGCGAGCACCTTCTTGGCCTCGTTGATCTCGGCACCCTGGAGCGCCTCCAGCCGCGCGACCTCGTCCATCGGCAGTTCGGTGTAAAGGCGCAGGAAGCGGCCGACGTCGGCGTCCTCGGTGTTGCGCCAGTACTGCCAGAAATCGTAGGCGCTCAGCTTGTCGGCGGTCAGCCAGATGGCGCCCGCCGCCGTCTTGCCCATCTTGGCGCCCGACGAGGTGGTCAGCAGCGGCGTTGTCAGGCCGAACAGCTCCGCTCCATCGGTGCGGCGGCCAAGCTCCACGCCGTTGATGATGTTGCCCCACTGGTCGGAGCCGCCCATCTGGAGCACGCACTTCTCGCGCCGGAACAGCTCCACGAAGTCGTAGGCCTGGAGGATCATGTAGTTGAATTCCAGGAACGTCAGCGGCTGTTCGCGGTCGAGCCGCAGCTTGACCGATTCGAAGGTCAGCATGCGGTTGATGGTGAAGTGCCGGCCGATGTCGCGCAGCAGCGGGATGTATTTCAGCCCGTCCAGCCAGTCGGCGTTGTTCACCATCACCGCGTCGGTCGGCCCATCGCCGAAGGACAGGTAGCGCCCGAAGATGCGCTTGATGCCCGCCATGTTGGCGTTGATGGCCTCGTCGGTCAGCAGCTGGCGCGCCTCGTCCTTGCCGGACGGGTCGCCGATCTTGGTGGTGCCGCCGCCCATCAGCACGATCGGCTTGTGGCCGGTCTTCTGCAGCCAGCGCAGCATCATGATCGGCAGCAGGCTGCCCACATGCAGGCTGTCAGCCGTGCAGTCGAAGCCGATGTAGGCGATGATCGGCCCCTTCACCGCGCGCTCGTCGAGCCCGGCGAGGTTGGTGCACTGGTGGATGAAGCCGCGCTCTTGCAGCGTGCGAAGGAAATCCGATGTCAGCGTCGTCATGGCCGCGATCCGGCTGTCGTGGTAAGGTCCAGGGTCGCGTCTGTTAGCATGGAACGGCCGGTCCCACAATTCTCGGGGGCGGTTTCGAACGAGGAAGCGGGCACTTATGCAGACTGTCGTCGGGTTGATGAGCGGCACGTCCATGGACGGGATCGACGCCGCGCTGGTGCGCGCCGACGGCGAAGTGCGGGTGGAGCCGCTGGCCTTCGTTACCATCCCCTACGACGACGCTTTCCGTGCCGACCTTCGTTCCTGCCTCGGCGGCAAGGGGCCGGTGGAGGCGGTGGAGCGCGCGTTGACCGACGCCCACGCCGACGCCGTGCGCCGCCTGCTGGCGGAGGCCGGCGTGACGGCGGACGCCGTGGACCTGATCGGCTTCCACGGCCACACCATCTTCCACGCCCCGGACCAGCGGCGCACCTGGCAGATCGGCGACGGCGCCCGGCTGGCGAAGGCGACGGGCATTCCGGTGGTCAACGACTTCCGCACCGCCGACGTCCAGGCCGGAGGGCAGGGCGCTCCGCTGGTTCCTCTGTTCCACCGCGCGCTCGCCGAATCCCTGCCGCGCCCGCTGGCCGTGCTGAACATCGGCGGCGTCGCGAACGTCACCTGGATCGGAAGAAAGGGAAACGGGCGGGACGAAGACGCGGTGATCGCCTGCGACACCGGGCCGGGCAATGCGCTGGTCGACGACTGGGTGCTCAACCGGCAGGCCGCGCGCTTCGACGCCGGGGGCGCGCTGGCGGCGGCCGGCCGCGTGGACGCGGCGGCGCTGGAAGCCCTGCTGGGCCATCCCTATTTCGACCTGCCGGCGCCCAAGTCGCTCGACCGGGACGCCTTCGACCCCGCGCCCGTGCAGGGCCTGTCGCCAGAGGATGGTGCGGCCACCCTGACCGCCTTCACCGCCGCGTCGGTCGCCCGCGTGGTGCCTCACCTGCCGGAACCGCCGGTGCGGTGGCTCGTCTGTGGCGGCGGGCGCCACAACGCGACCCTGATGGGCATGCTGGCCGACCGCTTGGGCGTCCCCGTCGCCCCCGTGGAGCAGGTCGGCTGGAATGGCGACGCGCTGGAGGCCGAGGCCTTCGCCTACCTTGCGGTCCGCAGCCGCAAGGGCCTGCCGCTCAGCGTGCCGGCGACGACCGGCGTGCCGCAGCCGATGACGGGCGGGCGGTTCCATCCGGTGACCTGAAGGCCTGTTCCAATCCTCGGTGTTATGTGTTATGCAACGCATAACGCCTGGGAGCCGGCTGAATGGGAATTCGAAGCTGCAAGGACAAGCATACGGCGGCGTTTCTCGCCGGTGCGCGGGTTCGCCAGTTCGAAGCCGTCGCTCATCAAGCGGCGAAGGCCATGGCGAAGCTGCAAAGCGTTTCGCGGCTGGTGGAGTTGCGGAATCCCCCCTCCAACCGCTTTGAGGTGCTGTCTGGAGACCGGGCGGGCGAGTACAGCATCCGGGTCAATGACCGCTGGCGTGTCTGCTTCAAGTGGGCTTTTACCGAGGCCGTTGCCGAAGGGTCGGATCCCTTGATCATCCAAGGCGAGCCTTACGACGTCGAAATCACCGATTACCATAGGGGGTGAGCCATGGCCTATCCGGCGATCGACAATCTGCCGCCGATCCATCCCGGTGAAATCCTGCGGGATGAGTTGGAGGCGCTTGGCATGAGCGCGCGCAAGTTTGCGGAGCACATCCGGGTGCCGCCGAACGCCGTGACGGAAATCCTCAACGGCGAGCGCGGCATCACCGCGGCCATGGCGCTCCGTCTGGGGCGCGCGTTCGACACGGGGGAACGGTATTGGATGAACCTGCAAGACCTCTATGAGGCCAAGCGGGCGCGCGCGGAACTGGCCGATACCCTGGAGACGATCAAGCCGCTCCCCCAGGTCGGTCGAGCTGCCTGATCGACGCCACCCCAGCCGCCTACGGCTGTGGGCGGCTGTTGTCGGTGCAGTTGGAAGCGTTCTTGCACCAGTTCCCGAAGGAGCGCGCGACCTGCTCGCTGGAGCAGGCCGACAGAAGCAGGGCGGCCACACCGCCGAGCAGCAGGGCGCGCAGGCCGGTCACCAACGCCGTCACTCCGCCACGACCGCGAGCGGGTTGCCCAGCGCGCGGTCCAGATAGTTGTCCACCTGGATGGCCAGATCGTCGCTGCGGTTGGCGAAGAAGTGGTTGGCGCCGGGCACGACGCGGTGGTCGATGCGGATGTCCTTCTGGTGCGACAGCTTGGTCACCAGCTTGTTCACCGCGGCCTGGGGCACCAGCTCGTCCCGATCGCCGTTGATGATCAGGCCGCTGGACGGGCAGGGCGCCAGGAAGGAGAAGTCGAACTGGTTAGCCGGCGGCGAGACGGAGATGAAGCCGTCGATCTCCGGCCGGCGCATCAGAAGCTGCATGCCGATCCAGGCCCCGAACGACACGCCGGCGATCCAGCAGACCGGGGCGTTGGGGTTGTAGGTCTGCAGCCAATCCAGCGCGGCGGCGGCGTCGGCCAGTTCGCCTTCACCCTTGTCGTAGGTGCCCTGGCTGCGGCCCACGCCCCGGAAATTGAAGCGCAGAGCGGAATAGCCGCGCTTCGTGAAGGCCTGAAACAAGGTGAAGACCACCTTGTTGTTCATCGTGCCGTTGTGATGCGGGTGCGGATGCAGCAGCAGGGCGACCGGCGCGTTGGGCGTCGTGCCGTGGGTGTAGCGGCCTTCCAGCCGTCCGGCCGGACCGTTGATGATCACTTCAGGCATTGGGGCGACGATCCTGACGCGAACAAAGGTTGATCCGAACCACCGGTACGCCGGGATTCGGGTGACCCGGCAAGCGGACGTGGTTGCCCGTGGACGTCCATGGATTTTTCGCACACAATTCTTGACCGTTTTGCTTGGTCATCATATATGCGTCGGTACGTCCTTCTGGGCAACCCGCGCGTCCGGCGAAGCACGGGTCGAAGCTTCTTGCGAAAGATTGTCTCTTCCCGCAAGAGGGCGGACTATATCACGGCGGGTGTTCTTGTGTTCAAGCATCTTCGCGAAGAGATCGACGGGATTATGGCACGCGATCCGGCCGCGCGTTCGCGGGTCGAGGTTGCGCTGTGCTATCCCGGCCTCCACGCGATCGTCCTGCACCGGATCGCCCATTACTGCTGGCAGCGCGGCTGGCGGCTGGTCGCCCGCGTCGTGTCGCAGATCTCCCGCTCGCTGACCGGCATCGAAATCCATCCGGGCGCCACCATCGGCCGCCGGTTCTTCATTGACCACGGGATGGGCGTCGTCATCGGCGAAACTGCCGAAATCGGCAACGATGTCATGCTTTATCATGGGGTTACGCTGGGCGGCACCTCGCTGCACCAGGGCAAGCGCCATCCCACGCTGGAAGACGGCGTGATCGTCGGCGCCGGCGCCAAGGTGCTGGGCGCCATCACGATCGGCGAAGGGGCCCGCGTCGGCGCCAACGCCGTGGTCGTGGCGGACGTGGCGCCGGGCATCGCCGTCGTCGGCATCCCGGCCAAGTCCGTGGCCCCGCGCGACCGGGCGGAGACGCAGAAATTCATGCCCTACGGCACGCCGTGCGGCGACATCCCCGACCCCGTGGCGCGCGCGCTGAACGGGCTGCTCGATCAGGTGTCGAGCCTGCGCCGGCGGGTCGAGGAGCTGGAAGGGGACCTGAAATCGGGGCGTGCGAACGCTCGCGACGGTCATTGCACGCCGGATGCGGCGACCCTGGCCGACAACGCCGCACGCGAGCCGGTCACGGCCGAGAGCGGCCCGATGAAACCGTGCTGACGAAACACCAAACAAAAGGCTTGGCGCCGACCACGGGCGGAACGTCCGCAAACGGTCGGGCCGGGGTGCAGGAAGGGTAAGGAGGGACAGATGAGACTCAGCACCAAGGGACGCTATGCCGTCATGGCCATGGTCGATCTTGCTGCAACCAGCCAGGGAAGCCCCGTCGCCCTCGCCGACATCGCGGAGCGCCAGGAAATCTCCCTGTCCTATCTGGAGCAGCTGTTCGCCAAGCTCCGCAAGGGCGGGCTGGTCAAGAGCGTGCGCGGCCCCGGCGGCGGCTATCTGCTGGCCCACCCGGCCGACGCCACCCGCGTGTCGGACATCATCCTGGCGGTGGACGAGCCGATCCGCACGACCCGCTGCGCCAACGGCACGCCGCAGGGCTGCCGCACCAACCGGTCGCGCTGCCTGACGCACGACCTGTGGGAAGAGTTGGGCAACCAAATCCATATGTATCTCAGCTCCGTCACCGTGGCCGACGTGGTCGAGCGCCGCATCATCGGCACCAGCAGCCTGACCATCCGCGGCCCGCAGCCCGCGGCCGAGGGCGCTGCCGTAGCGGCGGAATGACCGCAGCGGGCGGAATGATCGCGGGCAGGTGACCGGACCATCGTTTCAGTGACACGCGTCTATCTCGACCACAACGCATCGGCGCCCTTGAAGCCGGCGGTGAAGACGGCGATGGTCCAGGCCCTGGACCTCGTCGGCAACCCGTCGTCGGTGCACGGCTTCGGCCGTGCGGTGCGCCGCGCGGTCGAGGAGGCGCGCGGCCATGTCGCGGCGCTGGCCGGCGTGAGGCCGGCCCAGGTCTTCTTCACCGGCAGCGGGACGGAGGCCAACAACCTGGCGCTCCGCGGATTCCCCGGCCGGCGTGTGATCGTCTCCGCCATCGAGCACGATTCGGTCCTGGCGACCGTGCCCGAGGCGCCTCGCATTCCGGTGGACCGCAACGGCGTGGCCGACCTGGCCGCGCTGGAGAGTCTGCTGGTGGCGGGGGAGGCGCCGGCGCTCGTGTCCCTCATGCTTGCCAACAACGAGACCGGCGTGATCCAGCCGGTCGCCGAGGCCGCGGCCATCGCGCACGCCCACGGCGCGCTGCTCCATTGCGACGCCGTGCAGGCGGCGGGGCGGCTGCCGCTCGGCCTCGCCGCGCTGGGCGCCGATTTGCTGACCATCTCCGCGCACAAGATCGGCGGACCGGCCGGGGCCGGCGCTCTGGTCATCGCCGAAGGGCTGGAGCCCGAAGCGCTGATTCGCGGCGGCGGACAGGAGAAGCGCCGACGCGCCGGGACGGAGAACGTCGTCGGCCTCGTCGGCTTCGGCGCCGCCGCCCGCCTCGCGCTGGAAGAGCTTCCCGCCGCGGCGCGCCTCGCCGCTCTGCGCGACGACCTGGAGGCGCGGGCGCTGGCCGCCGTGCCACAGGCGCGGGTGATGGGTGCGGGGGCCGCGCGCGTCGGCAACACCAGCAGCCTGGCACTGCCCGGCGTGCCGGGCGAGACCCAGGTGATGTCGCTGGACCTTGCCGGGGTGGCGATCAGCGCCGGTTCGGCCTGCTCCAGCGGGAAGGTCAAGCCCTCGCACGTGCTGGCCGCCATGGGCGAGGACGCGGACACGGCGGCCTCGGCCATCCGGGTCAGCCTGGGGTGGGACAGCGACGCCGGGGCGGTGGACCGCTTCGTCGCGGCCTACACGGCGATGGGCGCCGCCATGGCGCGGCGGCTGGCGCGCGTCCCGGTGGCGTGACCCGGTCCGTATCGCGCATGGCCCTGTTTTCCACCGTTGCGTCGCGCGCCGGTTCTGGGTATGACCCGGCCGGATGTACGGCGATTCGCCCTTCCTGCGGCCTTGCGGTCCAGTGCTTCGACGGACGTTGACATGACCACTTCCGACTCCGGCCCGCCGCGTTTCCCCAACGGAATTGCCGGCGCCATCGACGGCGATCTGGAACCGTGCTGGCTGTGCGGCCGGTCCGTGGCGGCGCGTGCGCTGTTCTGCCATTCCTGCGGCGCGGTGCAGCCGCCCCGCCCGGTGGACCATTTCACCCGCCTGGGGGTGGAGCACCGGTTCGACATCAAGGCGGAGACCCTGACCCGCCAGCACGCGGGTTTCTCCCGCGCGCTCGATCCGGAGCGATTCGCGGCCCGCGGCGCGCGCCACCAGGCGAACGCCCGCGCCCAGGCCGACGCGCTGGACGAGGCCTATGAGACGCTGCGCGACCCGGCGCGCCGGGCGCGCTACCTCCTTGATCTGGCCGGCGCGCCGCGTTCCGCCGGTGACGGGGCGGAGGACGACGAGGTGACGGAGCTTTCCACCCAGCTGTACGCCGCGCCGGACGCCGCCGCCATCGACCGGCTGGCGAACGATCTCGGCCAGCGTGTGGAATCCTGCATCAAGTATCTTGCCATCGCCTTCCGCAACGGGCAGACCGACAACGCCGCGCGCATCCTCGCGCGGCTGGAGCAGCTTGAGGCGCTGTGCGCCGAAGCCCGCCTTCGGCGGGCCGGGCCGGCTTCGAAAACGCCATAGCACCGACATCGTTTACCGACGCGATCACAACGACGCCTTTGTTCAGGAGAGCACCGCGATGCCCAAGATGACCTTCATCGAGCCGAACGGCACCCGCCACGAGGTGGATGCGCCGCTCGGCCTGTCCGTGCTGGAGGTCGCGCACAAGCACGGCCTGGATCTGGAAGGCGCCTGCGAGGGCTCGCTCGCCTGCTCGACCTGCCACATCGTCGTGGAGCCGGAGTGGTTCGACGTGCTGGCCGAGGCCTCCGAGGACGAGGAGGACATGCTGGACCTCGCCTTCGGCCTGACCAAGACCTCGCGCCTCGGCTGCCAGATCATCATGAGCGAGGAACTGGACGGCCTGACCGTGCGCCTGCCCGGCGGCACCAACAATGCCATGAAGGGCTGAACGAGCTTCAGCACCGTCTGAAATCACCACCAGGACACCAAGGCACCAAGAATCCTCGCGCCCGGCACGTGGCGGGGTCTTGGTGCCTCGGTGTCTTGGTGGTGAAATTTTTTCCGGCCAGACCATATAGGGCGCCATGAACTCCCTCGGTCTTTCCAAGCGTCCCCAGGACACCCGCGTGGTCGTCGCCATGTCGGGCGGCGTCGATTCCTCCGTCACCGCGGCCGTGCTGCGCGAGGAGGGCTACGACGTCGTCGGCATCACGCTCCAGCTTTACGACCACGGCATCGCGTTGCAGAAGCCGGGCGCCTGTTGCGCCGGGCAGGACATCTACGACGCCCGTCAGGTCTCCGACCGCATCGGCATCCCGCACTATGTGCTGGATTACGAGGGGCGCTTCTCCCAGGATGTGATGGAGGACTTCGCCGACACCTACCTGCGCGGCGAGACTCCGATTCCCTGCGTGCGCTGCAACCAGCGGGTCAAGTTCCGCGACTTGTTGAACACCGCCCGCGACCTGGGCGCCGACGTCCTGGCGACCGGCCACTATGTCCGCCGCATCCAGAAGCAGGGCGGTGCGGAACTGCACCGCGCCGTCGACCCGGGCCGCGACCAGAGCTATTTCCTGTTCGCCACGACTCGGGAGCAGTTGGACTTCCTGCGCTTCCCCCTGGGCGGCCTGACCAAGCCGGAGACCCGCGCGCTGGCCGAGCGCTACGCGCTGGAGGTCGCGGCCAAGCCCGACAGCCAGGACATCTGCTTCGTCCCCAACGGTTCCTACGCCGACGTGGTGGCGAAGCTGCGCCCCGGCTCCGTCGAGCCCGGCGAGATCGTCCATGTGGACGGCCGCGTGCTCGGCCGCCACCGCGGCGTCGTCCACTACACGGTGGGCCAGCGCAAGGGCCTGGGCATCGGCGGCATCCGGGGAGAGGAGGAGCCGCTGTTCGTCGTCCGGCTGGAGCCTGCCCAGCGCCGCGTCGTCGTCGGCCCGCGCCGTGATCTGGCCCGCCGCGTGGTGACCGTGCGCGAGGTGAACTGGCTCGGCCCCGACTTGGCGCCCGGCGAGGGCCTGGAGGTCGAGGTGAAGCTGCGCTCCGCCCAGCCGCCCGCCGCCGCGACGTGGCGCCTGGCCCCCGACGGCACGGCGCAGGCCGAACTGCGCGAGCCCCAATACGGCGTGGCCCCCGGCCAAGCCTGCGTCGTCTACCAGGGTGACCGGGTGCTGGGCGGCGGCTGGATCGCCGGAACGGCGGCCTGAACGCCTTTCCTCAAAAAAGTGAAAATTCAGCGTTGACACCCCGGTCCCGCTGGAATACATAAGCGGCCCCGGCACGAACCGCGACGGACAAACCGAAGCGAACAACCGAGCCGGACCATGATGGTAGCCACGATGGCAGCGTAGCTCAGTGGTAGAGCAGGGGAATCATAATCCCTTGGTCGGGGGTTCAAATCCCTCCGCTGCTACCATATTTAGGGGCCAGACCTAGCGTCTGGCCCCTTTATCTTGTGTATTTCACCTCTCACCCGGTGCCTGCCGGAAATCTGAGAGGAAATCTGCGAGGTCGCCAAATTTTGCGGATTAGCCCCGCAGGATGCCTCCAGACGGCCTGTGAGGATCGAATCCGCCTCGCACCCGACCTCTTCCAACATCCGATCCCGAAGCCGTCCTGGCCCTCTGCGGCGGTCGAAGCTGGTACGGTGCCCGTCTGCGACTCGGGCCGCAAAAAAGAAGAGGCGGCCACTATCGGCAGCCGCCCCAGACACATCTCCAGCGAATCACACGTCGCCGCCCAGCTCCCCGACTCGCCCAGCCACCGCCGACAGGACGAGGTTGAGCCGCTCGACTTCATCGTAGTCCGACGACTCGATCGCCGCTTCCCGCTCACGCCAGAGCTTCCGCATCTCCTGCCGTGCCTCTTCGACGGTCAGGCGTGCGATCCAAGGAACCCCCGGCATCAATTGAGCGCTCCCGGATTGCGGTCACGGTGATCGAGGACGACCTCGACCGCCCGCCGCAGGTTCCGAATGCTCTTGTTCTTCCGGTAGTGCTGCTCCAGAGCCGTCATCTCGATCTCATCGAACGGCGGCAGCAGTCGCACGTCGATCCCATACTCGCTCGCCAGATCGGCACGGATACCCCGCACCAGACCGTGCAGGTGCTCCGGCTTCGGTGCGGGAACCTCGACGATGCGGAAGCGGCTCAAGAGCGGCATCGGCAGACGGCTGATGTCGTTGGCGGTCGCCAAGAACGACATCCCGGACAAATCCAAGCGGCTCTGAAGGTATTGGTCGTGGTAGGCGTTCTGGCGTTCAAGGAGGTTGATGAGACTGTCACGCACGCTGCCGTTCTGGTTCCCAGCGGAGGCTTTGTCGATCTCATCGAAGCCCACGATGCCGCCGGCCACCGACTCG
>JAEZPL010000216.1 GCA_023413605.1 Pseudomonadota bacterium | reverse complement strand
GGCGCGCGGGAACGCCCACGCCGGGCGGGGGGGCCGACGCTGTCGAACATGTCCTTCGCGGCGTAGGGCAGTCCCGCCAGCGGGCCGGAGACTTCCGGCACGGCGCGGCCGTGACGGTCGGCGTCGGCAACCTCGACGAACCCTCCGAACCGTGCCCGCACCTCCGGTGCCCAGGCCGCGCAGGCGGCCGAGGCCTCCACACGCGCCGCAGGCCGCAGGCCACACCAGTCCGCGAAGCCTCGGCCGGCCGCACGCGGGGCGTCATAATCGTCGGAGTCTTGGACAGTCCAGGACATGCGGCCCACTCCTTCATCGTCGATCACGATGATGATGGCACGCACAATCGCCTAGAATAACAATTGCATCACACCTGCTTTCGAATTTCTCGAAATCACAGCTTCGACAAGGCTTGCTCCCGCAGGAAATCGAGAAGGCGCCGGCTCGGTGCGTCCAGTTCCTCCAGGGAGCGGACGCAAATCTCGAAGCTGCGCTCCGCCCAGTCCTCGTCAAGGGCGACCAGCTCGACGCCGAGGGCGTTCGACAGAGGCAGAACGGCGCGCTTGGGCAGAACGCCGATGCCCAGACCCAAACTGATCATCTGGCACATCACCTCGAAGCTGCGAACCTGCACGCGCACCTTGATGAAGCGCCCTTCCGCCCGCGCACGATCGGCCAACAGGCCATGCACGGCGGTTCCGCCTTCCAGCGCCACATGTTCCTCGTCCAGAAGCTCGGAAAAGCGCAGGCTGCTTCGACACGCCAGCTGATGCCCCCGCGGCAGCGCAACCCAAAGCCGGTCCCTGGCATAGGGATAGCGGGCGAGTCCTTCCGTTCCCCGCCCACTGACGATGACGCCGATGTCGGCCTTTTTGCGGTACAGCGCATCCAGCGTGTCGGCGCTGGGGCGTTCCTCCAACTCCAGCTTGATGCCGGGGTTCGCGGCGGCGAACTGTGAGAGATCCGCGGCGAGGCATTCCACCAGCGCCGAGGACGACGCATACACGCGCACATGCCCGCGCACGCCCGAGCGGTATTCGGCAAGCGCCGCCTCCAGCTGCGCGCCCAGATACACCATATCGTGGGCGTAGCGGAGCACGAGCAGGCCGGCCGGGGTTGGTTCAATCCCATGCGGTCGCCGCTTCAGCAGCGGCGTTCCAGCCTCATGCTCCAGGAGTTGGATGCGTCGGCTGGCGGCGGAGACCGCCAGGTTCAGTGCCTCGCTGGCGCGGCTCAAGCTTTTCAGCTCGCACGCTTTCACAAACAGCCGAAGTGTTGCCAAGTTGTGGTGAAGCATAGTCTGATCTTGCCGCAGTTCGGAGGACACGGGTTCACGCGGATGGCAAGCTTGGCCCGTTCGGGCGTGAGATAGCCGATGGCCGAGTGGGCGCGCTGTCGATTGTAGTCGGTCTCGATGCAGGCGAACACCTCTCGGCGAACCTGGCCGCGGGTCTCGAAGCAGGTGCCGCGGACCCTTCGACCTTAGAGCGGTTTCTGATCAGGTCGCATAGCCGGCGTTTTTGAAGAGATTGCGGCACTCCTCGGGCTTATGGAGTTCAACAAGGCGGCCGATGGCGCCCCAGAGGCCGTCACGGGTTCGCTCGGCGGCTTTGCGCAGCAGAGCCTTGAGTTTGGCGAAGGCCTGCTCGATGAGATTGAGGTCGGGACTTTATGGCGGCAAGTACAAGGCCCCCAGCGCCCCGCTCCTCGACCGCCTGCCGCCTCCCGGCACCGCGCCATGTTGGTACTCGCACAGGTCTCGTCGAGGAACACCAGGCGCTCGGGATCGAGCGCCGGCTGGCGGCGGATGAAGGCGCGCTGCCACCGTTCCCATGACAACGCCCCAACATCGTCCCAGTCATCAAACCACCCGGCCACGTTCACGCGACACGGGGAACCGCATGCCCCTGATCAGCGATCATGGCAGGTATACCCATACATCATCACCCCCAAAATTAAATTGTCGGACTGTAAATTGATCCGCTTCCCCAAATAATTTTGCTGGCTGTGACATTCGACAAGGTGCGACGAGGTACCGCTCCTATTTGCTTCTTTTTGGGAGTACCGTCAGTCAACTCACGTGCAGCGAGGATAAGGACATGGGCTGTGCTTTCACCCTGACGCGCCGGAGGTTTCTGGAAGCGAGCGGGCTGGCGAGTCTGCCGTTTCTAGCCGGCGGCTTCGTTTTCCCGGTCGCCGCTGCGTCCGAGCGTCAATCGGGAGCTCTGGAGCGGATCGTCCAGACGTGCTCCACCTTCGACTGCGGCGGCAAATGCGCCATCAAGGCGCACGTCAAGGACGGCGTCCTGACCCGGATCAGCACCCGGCTCGACAGCGAGGTGAACCCCGAGATGCCGGTCATGCGCGGCTGCGTGCGCGGCCGCGGCTACCGCAGGTTCATCTACAATCCGGATCGTCTGAAGTACCCGATGAAGCGGGTCGGCAAGCGCGGCGAAGGAAAATTCGAGCGCATCACCTGGGACGAGGCCACCGACATCATCGCCCGCGAATGGAAGCGGATCGGCGACACTTACGGGCCGGCCTCGCGCTTCTGCCATGTGAACACGGCCGGCACCGGCGGGCCGTTCTCGGGCGACGTGATGGCGCGGCGGCTGCTCAGCCTGACCGGCGGCTACCTCGACTACTATCATTCGGTCAGCATGGGCAACACCGCCGCGGTGACGCCTTACACCTACGGGACCAGCCGCAGCGGCAGCAGCATCGACACCCTGCTCGACAGCAAGCTGGTCATCCTCTGGGGGCACAACCCGGCCGAGACGATCTTCGGCCACACCAACCACTATTTCCAGGAGATGAAGCGGCGCGGGGTCAAGTTCATCGTCGTCGATCCGCGTTATTCGGATTCCGTGGCGGCCTACGCCGACCAGTGGATTCCCCTGCTCCCCACCACCGACAACGCGCTGATGGACGCGATGGCCTATGTCATCGTGACCGAGAACCTGCACGACAAGGCGTTCCTCGACACCTATTGCGTCGGCTTCGACGAGGAGCACATGCCCGAGGGGGTTCCGGCGGGCGAGTCCGTCGTGTCTTACCTGATGGGCCGCAAGGACGGCACGCCGAAAACCCCGGAATGGGCCGAGGCGATCTGCAAGGTGCCGGCCAACACCATCCGCGAGCTGGCGCGCGCCTACGCCACCGCGAAGCCGGCGGCCCTGATCCAGGGCTGGGGACCGCAACGCCATGGCTGCGGCGAACGCACGGCCCGCGGCGGCACGCTGCTGGCCAGCCTGACGGGCAATGTCGGAAAGTCGGGCGGGTGGGCATCCGGGTACGGCGGCATCGGCAACCGCAAGTTCCCGTCCTTCCCCAACAGCGTCGCGAATCCGGTGAAGGCCTCCATCTCGATCATGAACTGGCAGCAGGCCGTCGAGGACGCCAGCAAGGTCACGCCGGAGGTGGGACTGAAAGGCGCCGAGACCCTGGACGCGAACATCAAGATGATGTTCTGCCTGGCCGGCAACTATCTCGTCAGCCAGAACCCCGACGTCAACGCCGCCGCCAAGCTTCTGGCCGACGAGAGCAAGGTCGAGTTCATCGTCTGCAGCGACCTGTATCTGACGCCGAGCGCCAAATACGCCGACATCCTGTTGCCGGGCGTCTCCTTCGCGGAGCGCTGGAACCTGGGCGAGACGTGGGGCACCGGCAACTACGTCATGCTGTCGGAGAAGCTGATCGATCCCCTGCACGAGGCCCGGGACGAGTATGACTGGCTGACCGACGTCGCGCGCAAGCTCGGTGTCGAGAAGGAGTTCACGCTCGGCCGGTCGCAGAAGGACTGGATCGTCGCCATCGTCGAGGAGTCCCGCAAGGACACTCCGGGCTTCCCAAGCTTCGAGGAACTGCTGGCGAAGCGGGTCCACTACTTCGAATCGACCGGCTACGTCGCCTTCAAGAAGCAGATCGACGATCCCGCGAACAACAAGTTCGAGACGCCGTCGGGAAAGATCGAGCTGTTCTCCAAGCGGCTCTACGACATGAAGAACCCGGAGATCCCGGCGATCCCGAGCTACGTCGCCTCCTGGGAAGGGCCGCAGGATCCGCTGGCCGGCAAGTACCCGCTGCAGCTCATCACCTGGAAAGGGAAGAACCGGGCGAACTCGACCTTCCAGCTCAATCCCTGGGAACAGGCGGTCCAACCCCAGCAGCTTTGGATCAACCCGATCGACGCTGCCAGGCGTGGCCTGAAGAAAGGCGACACGGTCCGCATCTTCAACGACCGCGGCATCACCGAGATCGGCATCGACATCACGCCGCGCATCATTCCCGGCGTGGTGGCTCTGCAGAGCGCGGCTTGGTGGCGGCCGGGTCCGGACGGCATCGACCGCGGCGGTTGTGCCAACGTGCTGAGCTCCACGCGCATGACCCCACTGGCTCACGGCAACTCGCATCAGACCATGCTTGTCGAAGTCAGCAAGGCGTAAGGAATACGACCATGGGAAAGCAACTCGGGTTCTACATAGAATCCAGTCTTTGCAGCGGCTGCAAGACCTGTCAGGTCGCCTGCAAGGACAAGAACGGCCTCGACGACGGCCGCGCCTTCCGCCGCATCTATGAGGTTCGGGGAGGCGGCTTCGCGGAAGCGGGCAAAGGCTACGTCAACAACGTCTTCGCCTATACGATGTCGATCTCGTGCAACCACTGCTCGGATCCCGTCTGCGTCAAGAATTGCCCGACCACCGCCATGACCAAGCGGCGGGAGGATGGCGTCGTCGTGGTGGACACGACGAAGTGCGTCGGCTGCGGTACGTGCGCGTGGTCCTGCCCCTATGGCGCGCCGCAGATGAACAAGGCGACCGGGCAGATGTCAAAATGCGACTTCTGCATCGATCTCCAGGCGAAGGGCGAGGATCCGGTCTGCGTCGCGGCCTGCCCCCTCAACGCCATCAAGTACGGCCCCATCGAGGAGCTGCGCGCCAAATACGGCACGGTCGCCGACGCCAAGGGCCTGCCCAACTCCTCGATCACTAGGCCCAACCTCGTCATCCGGCCCCATCAGGGCGCCCAGTTGGAGGGCTGATGCCATGCAAGAGTGGCCAATCCTGGTTTTCACAGCCTTGCTGACCTCCGCGGTCGGCTTGGCCGGATACACGGCCCTCGCGGGCTACTGGCTGCACGACGCGCTGCAGGAGCGCCAGCGCTATCAGGTGCTGCGGCTGCCCATGCTGGTGGCCAGCGGCCTGGCCGTGACGGGGCTTGCCGCGTCTTTCGCCCATCTCGGCTATCCCATGAACGCGCCGAACGCGATCCGGCATGTGGCGTCGTCCTGGCTCAGCCGGGAGATCCTGCTCGTCTCGGGGTTCATCGGCGCGGTGTGCCTGACCACGCTGTGGGCGCTCCGCAGCGGCAAGGCGCAGAGCCGCCTGCTGTCGGGGGCATTTCTGATCGGCGTGCTGGGCGTCCTGGCCATGGGCGAGATCTATCGCAACACGTCCGTCGTGACGTGGATGCACCTGAACACCCACGTCATGTTCCTCGGCGGGCTCCTCCTGATGGGCTCCGTCCTGGGGCTGCTCCTGATCGCGCCCGGCGTCGCCGGGCGGGTTGACCCCGCCACGACGCGCAAGCTGTTCGCCGCCACGGCGGCGATGGTCCTGGCGGGCCTCGTGGCCCAACTCCTGGTTCTGCCCTCCTATGTGGCGGCGATTGGCGCCAACCCATTGAACGAGGTGGTGTCCTACCCGCTGCACCCGGTCGAGGTGTTCGAGGCCAACGGCGACCTTCGGGCCGCGCGCTGGGCTCTGGGGGTGGCCGGCGCTGCGCTGATGGTTCTGGCCGCCTGGCAGGTGTCGCGAAACGGCGACCGCAGCCGCTGGTCGCTGGCCGCCATCGCCGGTTTTCTGCTCCTTTCGGGTGAAGTCGTCGGCCGGTATGTTTTCTACGCGATCCACGGCTGATCGCCGGTCGAGGGCGCCGGTCGAGGGGTGGCCCGCTCATACCGAAGGCGTTTGATGGCTTCCATCAAACGCCTTCGGTTCAAACCCGGCAGCACATGGCGCAGCCATGTGCGAAAGGGTGATGCGGCCGGCCGATCATGGAAGCCTTCATGCGCCGGCCGT
>JAEZPL010000256.1 GCA_023413605.1 Pseudomonadota bacterium | reverse complement strand
TCCCCCGCCAAGGCGGGGGAGGGAGCTTGGGTCAGACGCGGACCAGTTCCGGCTCGTCGGCCGGGACGTCCAACACCTCCTCGAACTCGGTGATGTTGTTGATCTCCGTGCCCATGGCGATGTTGGTGACGCGCTCCAGAATGACCTCGACGACCACCGGGACCTGGAACTCGTCCATCCAGGCTTGCGCCTGGGCGAAAGCGGATTGCAGGTTGTCCGGGTCGGTGACGCGGATGGCCTTGCAGCCCAGCCCTTCGGCCACGGCGACATGGTCCACGCCGTAGACGCCGATCTCCGGCGCGTTGATGTTCTCGAACGACAGCTGCACCTGGAAGTCCATCTGGAAGGCGCGCTGCGCCTGCCGGATCAGGCCAAGGTAGCTGTTGTTCACCAGGACGTGGATGTAGGGCAGCTTGAACTGGGCGCCGACCGCCAGCTCCTCGATCAGGAACTGGAAGTCGTAGTCGCCGGACAACGCCACGATCTTGCGCTTCGGGTCGGCCACGCGCACACCCAGCGCCGCCGGCAGCGTCCAGCCCAGCGGGCCGGCCTGACCGCAGTTGATCCAGTGCCGCGGCTTGTAGACGTGCAGGAACTGCGCGCCGGCGATCTGCGACAGGCCGATGGTGGAGACGTAGCAGACGTCGTGGCCGAAGGCCCGGTTCATCTCCTGGTACACGCGCTGCGGCTTGATCGGCACGTTGTCGAAGTCGGACTTGCGCAGCATGGACCGCTTTCGGGCCTGGCAGGTGGCCACCCACTCCGACCGGTCCTTCAGCTTGCCGGCGGCCTTCCATTCGCGGGCGACCTCGACGAACAGGTCGAGCGCCGCGCCGGCGTCTGACACGATGCCCAGGTCCGGCGCGAAGACGCGGCCGATCTGGGTCGGCTCGATGTCCACATGCACGAACTTGCGGCCCTTGGTGTAGACGTCCACCGACCCGGTGTGGCGGTTGGCCCAGCGGTTGCCGATGCCCAGCACGAAGTCGGACGCCAGCATGGCGGCGTTGCCGTAGCGGTGGGCGGTCTGCAACCCGACCATGCCGGCCATCAGCGGATGGTCGTCCGGGATGGTGCCCCAGCCCATCAGGGTCGGGATGACCGGCACGCCGGTGACCTCGGCGAACTCCACCAGACGCTCGCTGGCGTCGGCGTTGACGATGCCACCGCCGGCCACGATCAGCGGCCGGTCGGAGGCGTTCAGCATCTCCAGCGCCTTTTCGACCTGGGTGCGGGTCGCGGCGGGCTTATAGACGGGCAGGGGCTGGTAGGTGTCGGGATCGAACTCGATCTCCGCCATCTGCACGTCGATCGGCAGGTCGATCAGCACCGGCCCCGGCCGGCCGGAGCGCATCAGGTGGAAGGCCTGCTGGAACGCGTAGGGGACCTGCCCCGGCTCCAGGATGGTGACCGCCCACTTGGCGACCGGCTTGGCGATGGACGGGATGTCCACGGCCTGGAAATCCTCCTTGTGCAGGCGGGCGCGCGGCGCCTGGCCGGTGATGCACAGGATCGGAATGCTGTCGGCGGACGCCGAATAGAGGCCGGTGATCATGTCGGTGCCGGCCGGACCGGAGGTGCCGACGCACACGCCGATGTTGCCGGCGTTGGCGCGGGTGTAGCCTTCGGCCATGTGGGAAGCGCCCTCGACATGGCGCGCCAGCACGTGGCCGATGCGGCCGTTCCGTTGCAGCGCCGCGTAGAACGGATTGATGGCCGCTCCGGGGACGCCAAAGCAAACGGACACGCCTTCCTTTTCCAGGACATGCACCGCCGCTTCAATCGCCATCATCCTTGCCATGGCTTGGTCTCCTCCCTCGCGTAACGGGTCGCGGTTGCGTTTGACCAAGCTTTGGCCGGGAGGTCGCCATTGGGCAAAGGCTTGGCGAAAGCTTTCCGCGTGATGGAAAAAGCGACCGAAGGAGGCAGGCGGGGCGGGGTGGAAGAGTGAGAAATATAATGGTCGGGCTGGCGCTTGCGCGCCATGTCTTGCGCGTCATTTGGGGCGCTGGCATCGTCGCGCGATGATGACGCTTCCCACACCGGCCCTGCTGGCCATCACCGATCGCCGGCAGGCCGCTCTGCCTCTGCCCGACCTTGCGGAGCGTCTGTTCGCGGCGGGCCTGCGCTGGCTGTCGCTGCGCGAGAAGGATCTTCCGGCCGACGAGCAGGCGGCGCTCGCCCGCGAACTGGCGACGCGCGCCCGGCCCTGGGGCGCCACCGTGACGCTGCACGGCGATCCGGCGCTGGTGCTCGCCGCCGGTGCGGCGGGGGTGCATCTGCCCGACGGCGGCGATCCGGCCGCGGCGCGGAGCCTGCTGGGGGGGCGCGCGCTGATCGGCCTGTCGGCCCACGGCGAGGAAGGCTTGATCGCGGCGGGCAAGGGCGGGGCGGATTACGCCACCCTGTCGCCCGTATACCCATCGCAGAGCAAGCCGGGCTACGGGCCTCTGGTCGGACCGGAAGGGCTGAAGCGGCTTGCCGCGGCGTCGCCGGTGCCGGTGGTGGCGCTTGGTGGTATCGATCCGGGCAACGCAGGGGAATGCATGGACTCGGGTGCTGCGGGCGTGGCGGTGATGGGGGAATTGATGCGAAACCCCGGCGTGTTGCCCGAATTCCTGAAATGTATGGAAAGAGTCCGCTGACCGAAATTACCAATCCGAACCTTCATACTTATTGTTGGCCCCGATCCTGGAATTTTTGAGGCAAAATGTGCATCTGGTATGTCATATACGAAGGCAGATCACTGAGAGACCGGGATAGGACCGCCGGCCGGCGCGCGATGGCGCGCGGCACGGCGCTCAGCATTAGGGAATGGTACCGAACATGACTCCTCCGCCGATCAACGTTCAGCCGCTCGACACTGGCTCCACCTTCCGCAGCCAAGCCTATCACGCGCTGAAGCAGGCCATCTCGGAAATGGACATCTATGACCATGACAACGAGATCCGGCTGGAAGAGCGGCAGCTCAGCGACATGCTCGGTGTCAGCCGCACGCCGATCCGCGAGGCGCTGACCCTGCTGGAGCAGGAGGGCTTTATCCGGCTCCAGCCGCGCCGCGGCATCTTCGTCATCCGCAAGACCAAGGCCGAGATCATCGAGATGATCCAGGTCTGGGCCGCGCTGGAGAGCATGGCCGGCCGCATCGTCGCCCAGAACGCGACCGACGAGGACATCCGGACCCTGTGGGACCTGTTCCGCAATTTCGAGGCGCGCAGCCCGAAGGAGCATGTCAGCGAATATTCGGAAGCGAACATCGCCTTCCACAAGAGCATCATCCGGCTCAGCGGTTCCAAGCTGATCCAGGACATGACGGATAACCTGTTCATCCACATCCGCGCGATCCGCAAGCTGACGATCGGCCAGGAGAACCGCGCGGAACGGTCGATCCACGATCACAAGGAAATCATCAAGGCGCTGGAGCGCCGCGACGCCGACCAGGCCGAAAAGCTGATCCGTGACCATACCCTGGGCCTCGCCGCACACGTCGAAAAGCACTGCGACTTTTTGGAGTAAGATTGCCCTAATTCCCCTCTCCTCAGGGGGAGAGGGGAATAGGGCAGAAGGGTTATCGGCCTCACGCCGGCTCGTACACCTCCGACTTCGCCGGTGTCCCCAGCCCATCGGCGGCGATCGTCACCACGCGCAAGCTGTTGGTCGTGCCCGGCGTTCCGAAGGGCACGCCAGCGGTGACGATCAGGGATTGGCCCGGCGATCCGATGCCTTCCTGCGCGGCGACCATGCTCGCCCGCTCGACCATTTCCGAGAAGCTCTGCACGTCGAAGGTCCAGACCGGGTGCACGCCCCAGGCGAGCGCCAGCCGGCGCGCCGTCTCGCGGCGGGCGCTGAGGCCCAGGATCGGTACGGTCGGCCGTTCGCGCGACGCGCGCTGGGCGGTGGAGCCGGTGGTGGTGAAGGTCGCGATGCCAGCGGCGGAAATGGTCTCGGCGATCTGCCGGGCGGCGGCGGACAGGGCGTCGGGGGTCGTGGCTTCCGGGCAGGGATGCTCGGCGTCCACGATGCGGCGGTAGAGCGGGTCGCGCTCCACGCGGCGGATGATGCGGTCCATCATCGCGACGGCCTCCACCGGGTGCTTGCCCGACGCGGATTCCGCCGACAGCATCACCGCGTCCGCCCCGTCATAGACGGCGGTGGCGACGTCCGACGCCTCGGCGCGGGTGGGCGTGGGCTCGGTGATCATGGATTCCAGCATCTGCGTGGCGA
>JAEZPL010000144.1 GCA_023413605.1 Pseudomonadota bacterium | reverse complement strand
CATGCGGTCGTTGCCCGCATCGCCGGAATAGGGGTCGCCCAGCCAGTCGTTGCCGGCGCCGCCGTCGAGGAAATCGTCGCCCAAGCCGCCCGCGAGCGAATCATCGCCGCCGCCGCCATACAGCGAGTCGGCGTTGCTGGTGCCGGTGAGGCGGTCTGCGGTGCTTTTTCCGTAGAAAATGGCCATGGTTTCCTCTCCGCGTTTGGTTAATGAATTATTAACACTGCGGCGAGGTTCATGAAAAGGTAAAAAAATGATTGACGCGATTGAGCCAAATTTTGCCACGGACAGCGGATGCTTGTTGCCCTTGTGTTTCGTTATTGTTTTCAGATTCGAATCTTCGACTGTGAGAACAGGCGCGAACCGGTCGATTTCTATGGAACGGGCCAGGAATCCTCGGTCAGGATTTCCGGTGCGTTGACCGAGATGCTGATCTCCCGCGGGGCGCACAGGATGTTGAACGCTCCCTCGCCGGGGAACAGGTTGTCGGCCACTCCGCGGAAGTTCTGCGGGTTGTGGTAAGCCGGCCGGTGCCACCAGGCCCGGTAGCCCAGCGACAGGACATGCCGGATCAGCGCGGGGGAGTTGTCGCGCCGGTCGTTCTCCAGATAGAGGAAGGGACGGTGCCGGGCGATGGTTCGGGCCGCACCGGCCAGGACGGCGCTTTCCATGCCCTCCACATCGGCCTTGATCAGCCGGCAACGCGGAAGCTCCAGCGCGTCGATGGTTTCCACGGCCACCGTCAGGCCCGGATGCGCGCCGCCGAGTTCAAGCCCGCCGAAGTTGTTCGGCTTGGTCGGATCGAGCTGCGGCACGGCGATGCTGCCGGGCTCGGCCCCGACGGCGGTGGGCCGCGCCTCCACGTTCGTGAAGCCGCCCAGCATGATGTTGGTGCACAGCATCTGGAAGGCGATGCGCTGCGGCTCGTAGGCCACCACCCAGCCCGTGGGGCCGGCGGCCCGCGCCAGGACGACGGTCAGGGCGCCGATGTTGGCGCCGGCCTCGACCACGGTGTCGCCCGGCCGCACGATGAAGCGCAGGAATGCGGCCTCGGCTTCCGAATACTCCCCATAGACGTCCAGGCTGCGGCCGACATAGACGTCATGGGGGTTGAAGATCATACGCCCGTGGCGGCATTCGCGGATGCGGCCGAAGCCGCCGGGCAGATCGATGGTGTCGGCGTTCATCCGGCGGGCCTTCCCCAGGTGGTCGAGGCGGCGACTATCGCCGGTTCAGGGGTGCCCTTCAAGCGGGTGGCCTCAGACGCAGGAACGGCCGGCGCTGCCCCCTGGGGCGCCGGCCGTTCGCGTCGCTTGCCCGCCTGTGGCCGGATCGCCGCTGCGATCAGGCTTGAGTCGGGGTCGGCATGCCCGGTGTCGGCTGCTCCGCGGGCGGCGGCATTTCCGGTGGCACGTCCGGATTCGGCGGCACGGGGTAGGGCTGCGGCGTGCTCGGCTGGTCCGGCTGCGGCGTGCTGGGGGTGGACGGGCTTGGAATTTCACCCGGTCCGCCGGGAGCCGCAGGGGAGGGAGTCATGGGATCGCTCATTCGAAGAACCTTCGGTTGTTGAAACGGTGGCCTGCCGAGCGCGTCCGTTGCCGGATGCCGCGCGTGGTCATTGGCCGGTCACTGGACGGAGCGCTCGATCGCGCGGCCGCCGGCCTTGACGTCCTGCCCCGCGCCTTCGACCGTGTTGCAGCCGGCAAGCAGCGCAGCGAAGGTCAGAACGAAGCTGGCGAGGGCAATCTGGCGCACGGGGAACTGCATCGTGCGGCTCATGATCCGGAACTCCTCCGTGGATGATGTTTCATTGTCAACGCGGCGCCGCGCGGCTTGGTTCCGGGCCACCCGCGGGATTTGCAACGGGGCGGATGGAGAGTGCGCTACCACTTGACGTGGTACGCCGTGCAGCCAAGATGGCCGGCCCCGCCGCCGACCGGAATCCTGGCCCGATCATGACCGAAACCACGCTTCCCTCCCGCCTCGCCGAACGCCTGCGCGCCCATGTGGGCGAGTTGCTGCGGCTGGCGGCGCCGGTGATCGTCGCGCGGGCGGGGCTGCTGGTGATGATGGCCGTGGACACCGCCATCGTCGGCCGGTACAGCGCGCAAGAACTCGCCTTCTACGGGCTGGCCCATCTGCCGTCGAACATCATGACGACGACCGGAGTCGGCTTGCTGATGGGGGTGGTCGCGGTGACCGCGCACGCCCTGGGCTCCGGCCAGGACAAGGAGTGCGGGCGGATCTGGCGCCGCGCCATCCCCTACGCGCTGCTGCTCGGCCTCCTGTTCGCGATCGCGTCCTTCGGCGGAGAGGCCTTCTTCCGCCTGACCGGACAGTCGCCGGAACTGGCGGCCGGCGGCGGGGCGGTGATGGTGGTTCTGGGACTCGGCGCGCCGGGCATGATGCTGTACGTGGCCACCGGCTTCTTCCTGGAAGGTTTGAAGCGGCCGATGCCGGGCATGGTGGTGATGATCGCCGGCAACCTGATCAACGCCTTTCTGGCCTGGGCGCTGGTCTGGGGGCATTTCGGCTTCCCGGCCATGGGGGCGGTCGGATCGGCTTGGGCGACCACCGTTGTGCGCTGGGTGATGGGGCTGGGACTCGTCCTGTACGCGTGGCGGATGAGCGACCACGAGCGCTGGGGCGTGCGGGAGAAGGTCGGCGCCTGGTGGCGCGACAGCCATCGCCAGCGCCACCTGGGCTACGCTGCCGGGCTCAGCCTCGCGGTGGAAAGTGCCGCCTTCGCCACGCTGGGCCTGTTCGCCGGCATGATCTCACCGCTGGCGCTGGGCGCCTTCACGGTGGGCATGAACCTGACCACGCTGCCCTTCATGGCGGGGGTGGGGCTGGCCTCGGCCACCGCGGTGCGCGTCGGCATCGCCTATGGCCGGCGGGACCGGCTGGACATGGCGCTGGCCGGATGGACCGGGCTGGCGGTGACCAGCCTGATCCTGGCCGGCGTCGGCGTTCTGTACCGCTGTGCGCCGGACCAGATCGCCGCGATCTACAGCACCGACCCGAATCTGCTGGAGCGCGTGGCGCCGCTGATCGTCTTCATCGGCTGGATCCTGGTGGCGGACGGCGGGCAGGTGGTGATGGCCAACGCGTT
Organism: Pseudomonadota bacterium; assembly: GCA_023413605.1. Taxonomy (GTDB): domain Bacteria; phylum Pseudomonadota; class Alphaproteobacteria; order Azospirillales; family Azospirillaceae; genus Azospirillum. The sequence goes on along the minus strand of JAEZPL010000144.1, from coordinate 694 downwards.
GCGGGGGCGGAACGATGCCTGGATTCCCACGGCCCTGCACGTCATCTCCTACGCCGTGGTGATGATTCCGGTATCGGCATTGCTCGCCTTCGTACTGGAGCGCGGCGAGCGCGGTCTTTTTGAGGGAATTCTCATCGCCAGTGTGGTATCCGTCACCATACTTTCGGTGCGCTTTGCGCTTCTGAGCCGCCGCTGACCTGCCGGCACCGGGGATTTGGGGCTCCGAACGTTGTGTGCACATGCGAAAGCTGGTAGGAATTCTTATATTACATACAACGGCCCGAAGGACCGTGCGGATGTGCCCCAGTGACGTTCCCTTGTGATGGGTCCACGTAAAGTGCCCTTGAGATGTGTCCTTGTGGAAAGAAGCCTGAGCATCGCCGCAGCCCATAGAATGAGTTTGTCTCCTTGAGCACGACACCCCTTCCTCCCGCCTCCGACATCGCACCGGTCACGATCGAAGACGAGATGCGCCGTTCGTATCTCGATTACGCGATGAGCGTGATCGTGAGCCGCGCGCTGCCCGACGTCCGCGACGGTCTGAAGCCCGTCCACCGGCGCATCCTGTACGCGATGAAGGAGGGCGGGTACGACTCGACCAAGCCCTACAAGAAGTCGGCGCGCATCGTCGGCGACGTGATGGGTAAATACCACCCGCACGGCGACAGCGCGATCTACGACGCCATGGTCCGCA
>JAEZPL010000135.1 GCA_023413605.1 Pseudomonadota bacterium | reverse complement strand
ACGGCATGTGGTCCGGCTCGCTGATCTCCGCGGTTCTCGGCACGCTGCTGCCCGGCCCCGGCACCGTCTATGTCGGCCAGGATCTGCGGTTCGAGCGTCCGGTCCTGCTGGGCGACATCGTCACCGTGACGGTCACCGCCAAGTCCAAGGACGCCGCGCGCAAGACGGTCGTCTTCGACTGCCTCGCCGCCAACCAGGACGGCAAGACCGTCGCCACCGGCGTCGCCGAGGTGATCGCCCCGACGGAGAAGTTCTGCCGTGCCGCCGCGGAGCTGCCGCAGGTGCAGGTGATCCGTCATGACGGCCACGAGCTGATGCTGAAGAAGTGCGAGTCGCTGCCGCCGGTGCCGACCGCCGTCGTCCATCCCTGCGACGAAAGCTCGCTGCGCGGCGCCGTCGAGGCGGCCGAGGCCAACCTGATCGACCCGGTTCTGGTCGGCCCGGAATCCAAGATCCGTTCCGTCGCCGATGCCCATGGCCTGGACATCTCCCGTTACCGCATCGTCGACGTCGCCCACAGCCATGCCTCCGCCGAGACCGGCGTGCGGCTGGCCCGCACCGGCGAATGCGAGGCGGTGATGAAGGGCAGCCTGCACACCGACGAGCTGATGGGCGAGGTGGTGAGGAAGGAAACCGGCCTGCGCACCGGACGCCGCCTGAGCCACGTCTTCGTGATGAACGTCCCGACCTACCCGCGTCCGCTGCTGATCACCGATGCGGCGATCAACATCTACCCGACGCTGGAGGACAAGGTCAGCATCGTGCAGAACGCGATCGACCTCGCCAAGGTCCTGGGCACCGAGGTTCCGCGCGTCGCCATCCTGTCGGCGGTGGAGACGGTCAACCCGAAGATCGCCTCGACGCTGGAAGCGGCGGCGCTGTGCAAGATGGCCGACCGCGGCCAGATCAAGGGCGGCATCCTCGACGGCCCGCTGGCCTTCGACAACGCCATCAGCCTGGAAGCGGCGAAGACCAAGGGCATCGTCTCGGACGTCGCCGGTCAGGCCGACATCCTGCTGGTGCCGGACCTGGAGGCGGGCAACATGCTGGCCAAGCAGCTGTCCTTCCTCGCCAACTCCGACGCGGCCGGCATCGTGCTGGGCGCGCGCGTGCCGATCATCCTGACCAGCCGCGCCGACAACGTCCGCACGCGCCTCGCCTCCTGCGCGGTGGCCGTGCTGGCCGCCGCCGCCCGCCGCCGCGGCGCGGCCAACGCCGCGGCCGAGTAAAAGGGACCTATCGCCATGACCACTGCCAAGACCGCGGGCGGCAACGCCATCCTCGTCATCAACGCCGGCTCCTCCAGCCTGAAGTTCTCGGTTTTCCGGGAGACGGGACGGGACGCGGTGGCCGTGGCGATCAACGGCCAGATCTCCGGCATCGGCACGGCGCCGAAGTTCGAGGCCAAGGACGCCCGCAAGCGCCCGCTCGACGAGCGCTCGTGGACTGAGGGCGAGCCTGCCGACCGCACGTCCCTGCTCCGCTTCCTGCTGGACTGGATCGAGGAGCATCTGGATGGGGCGAAGCTTGTGGCCGCCGGCCACCGCGTCGTGCACGGCGGCACGAGCCACGCGGCGCCCGTGCTGCTGACCCCCGCGGTGATGGAGGAGCTGGAGGGCTTCGTGCCCCTGGCTCCGCTCCACCAGCCGCACAACCTCGCCGCCATCCGCGCGCTGGGCGAGGCGCATCCGGACCTGCCGCAGGTCGCCTGCTTCGACACCGCCTTCCACCGGGGCCAGCCCTGGCAGTCGCAGACGTTCGCCATCCCGCGCGAACTGACGGACGAGGGCGTGCGCCGCTACGGCTTCCACGGCCTGTCCTACGAATACATCGCCCGGCGCCTGCCGGAACTGGCCCCGGCCTTGGCCGACGGACGGATTGTGGTCGCCCATCTCGGCAGCGGCGCCAGCATGTGCGCCATCCGCGCGGGCAAGAGCGTGGACAGCACCATGGGCTTCACCGCGCTGGACGGGCTGCCCATGGGCACCCGCTGCGGCAACATCGACCCTGGCGTGCTGATCTACCTGATGCGCCAGAAGGGGATGGGCGCCGACGCCATCGAGAAGCTCCTCTATAATAAGTCGGGCCTGCTCGGCGTCTCCGGCGTTTCCAACGACATGCGCGTCCTGCTGGAAAGCACCGATCCGCACGCCGCGGAGGCGGTGGAGCTGTTCTGCTTCCGCATCGCCAAGGAGACGGGCGGCCTTGCCTCCTCCATGGGCGGCATCGACGCGCTGGTCTTCACCGCCGGCATCGGCGAGCGCTCCGCCCCGGTGCGGGCGCGGGTGGGCGAGAAGCTGGCGTGGCTGGGCGTGAAGATCGACCCGGCGGCCAACGAGGCCAACGGCCCGCTGATCTCCGCCCCCGACAGCCGCATCCCCGTCTACGTCATCCCGACCGACGAGGAGCAGATGATCGCCCTGCACACCCAGGAAGTCCTGGAGCGGGTCCCGGCCGAGTGATCGGCCGCTGCGACAGCGGAGTTGCGGACACGAAAAAGCCCACCGTCGCAGGACGGTGGGCTTTTTTGCTGTGTCGCAATCGTGCCGGCCGGCGGGCCTACAGCCCCTTCCAGAGCTTCATGTACTCGATCAGCTTGCGCTCGTAGAAAGGTTGCGAGGTGCGGAAGCGGGCGACGAGGCCCACCTGGTCATCCATCTTCACGACCAGGCCGCGGCAGCCGAATTCGACGGGTTCGTTGTCCAGTTCGAAGGCGAGCCGGAAATCGAACTGCTGCTTGGCGATCAGGTCCCCGTCATAGGGACGGATCCGGAAGGAGCCGAGCGCGAATTCTTCCGGCAGGTATTCGTGGCGATCCACACGGATGAAGGGCGGGTTGGACGGGCGCGCCTTGGCGGGCGTCGAGCCGCCGCTGCCGTTCGCCTTACCGCGTCCGCTTAGTTTCGACAGCCACGACATCGGCGCGCAGGCCCCTTCCAAACAAACCCGTTACCTGAAATCCGTCGCGGGCAGTTTTCTGCTTATTTCCTTTAGCAATGGTTAATGGCGCTTTTCCCTGAATCGACTGCATGATTTTTCATGCCACGACTTGGGCAGCCATGCAGTGGTGGGCGGTTTTGTCGCATGTTGTGGCGGCATGGCAATCATGCCGTTCATTGTGTCGCGCAGTACTCGTTGTGGAAGTCGGAAATGATTACGCTTTCATCATTTCCAATATCCAGGCCGTGAAAGATCAGGGGAAAAGCGGCGTTTCGCATTTGCGAAATTTATTGTGCGAACGCAAAATGTTCGAAAGAACAAGGCGTTGCGTGTCGCGCCGAACCTGCCGCGTTGTCCCTTGTCCACTGTGGGAGGAAGGCAGCCATGATGCAACGCAATGTCGGGGATTTGCTGGGCCAGCACCGTGTCGTCAGCCTGCCGTCCGGGGCGACGGTGCGCGATGCCGCGCGCCGGATGAAGTCGGCGCACGTCGCGTCCATCGTCGTCACGGCCTCCATCGACGAACAGATCGAGGGCATCTTCACCGAACGCGACCTGACCGACCGCGTGGTGGCGGAAGGGCTGGATCCCGACAGCACGCCGCTGTCGCAGGTGATGACTCCGTGCCCGATCACCGCGGACGCCGGGACCACCGTGGCCGACGCGCTGCGCCGGATGTCCGTGAACGGCCTGCGGCACCTGCCCATCCTTCAGAACGGCCATCTGGTCGGCGTCGTGTCCATGCGCGACATGATGGGAGAGGAACTGATGGTGCTGGAACGGGAAAAGGAAATGATGGACAGCCTGACCGAAGTGATCATGTAAGGCCGGCCGGGTCTGTTCCTGGCAGACTGTTTGTGGCAATCCCCGCTCCCGCCCCGTGCGGGGGCGGCGTTTTTGCACTCCGCTCCCGGGCTGGGGCGGCGTAAACTGCTGTTGCCGTGTTTTCCGGGCCGGAGCAGCGGAATGCGCCTGCCGTCCATCCATGACTTCGCCGCCGAGGCGTCCGACCCCGGCCGCTACGCCGCGTTGGGCGCCGATTGGTCGCTGGCGGTCGCGGACGTGGTGGCCAGCACGCGGCTTGCCGCCGACGGGCGGCACCGCGACGTGAACTTCGTGGCCGCCGCCGTGGTCGCCGTCCTGTCCGAGGCGGTGCGCGAGCCGCCGGAGCCCGCCGCCTGCCAGTTCGGCGGCGACGGCGCCATCGCCGCCGTGCCCCCCGGGCGGGAGGCCGCCGCGCGGACGGCGTTGGGCGCGCTGGCCCATTGGGCGGCGACGGAAATGGACGTGCCGCTGCGCGTCGGGCTCGTCCCGGTGGAAGCCTTGCTGGGGCAGGGGCTGGAGGTGCTGGCGGCCTTGCAGGATTTCGGCAAGGGCAACGCCTTTGGCCTGTTCCTCGGCAGCGGAGTCGCCGCGGCCGACGCCTGGGTGAAGGCCGACCCGCGCTGGCGGATCGATCCGCAGCCGGGACCGCTCACCGGTCTGGAGGGCGTGTCCTGCCGCTGGAACCCGGTCAAGGCCGGGCGCGGCGTCGTCCTCTGCGTGATCGTGGATCCGGTGGCCGGCGGGGCGGAAGGGCTGGCGACACTCGCCCGTGTGCAGGCGGACATCGAGCGGATCGTGCCCACCGCGCTCGCCGCCCCGCTCGGCATGGGGGAACGGCTGGTGGCGAACTGGCCGCCGTCCTGGCGCTCCCTGTGGCTGGAGGCGCGGACCCGTCCACGCGGTCGGCGTCTGTCCTGCGCCTTGTCGGCCCTGGGCACCTCCGCCGTGCTCGCCGCGATGCTGAAGCTGCGGCTGAAGGCGTCCGGCTTCGATCCGGAGCATTACCGCCGCTCCATGGCGGAGCGTTCGGACTTCCGCAAATCGGCGGGCGGGCCGCGCTTCGTCCTGGACGTGACGGAGACGGAGGCCGCCGCCATCGACGCCATGCTGCGCGGCCACGCCGACGCGGGCCGCATCCGCTACGGCACCGCGCGGGCGTCGTCCACGACCGTCACCTGCCTCGTCGGCGATTTCGCGGCCGACCAGCACGTTCACTTCGTGGACGGGGCGGAATTGGGCTTCTGGCGCGCGTCGGTGATGCTGAAAGAGATGAAGGCGCGGGCGGAGGTATAAGCAGGAGGTGGCTTAATAAGCCCCGCGCCCCATCATGCGGCGGCGGGACTCCGCCTCGTCCACGGTGACGATCTCCGTGCCGATGGGCCACAGGGCGAGCAGAGCCAGCTTCAGGTGCGCCCAGGCGAAGGGCAGGCCGATGATGGTGATGGCCAGGCCCAGCGCGGTCGCCACGTGGGCCAGCGCCAGCCACCAGCCGGCCAGCACGAACCACACGATGTTGCCCAGCGTGCCGAGCAGGCCGGTGCCGATATCCTCGCGGCCACGGAACTCATCGCGGCGAACGGCGGTTTGTCCAAAAGGCAACAGCGTGTACCAGGCGATCGTGAATGCCGACCGCGCCCACGGAATGCCGACGATGGTGACGACCATCAGCACGGACGCGAGAAGCCATCCCGCGGCCATCCAGATGCCGCCGGTCAGCACCCACAGGATGTTGAGCACAAGGCTGATCAGGGGCATGGGCGTGTTTCTCCTTCTGCCCGCACATGTGGGGATGCGGGTTGGCGAAACCAGAGGCGGGGGATCGGAAAGTGGCGCATCGAAAGAGGGGGCCGGTGATGACTTTCGGTCTCTTGAACGCCCTTCCCGCGAACCACAGATGGGATGGAGGACCTTTAAGAAAAAATCCGTCCTAAATCGCAACGGGTCCGCGCTGCACGCCGTCCAGGGGTTCACCGGATTGGAGGCCGCATGAACGAGATCCAGAACCATGACGACTCCGCCGATGTCGTCGGCACGGCGGGCGAGCCCGCCACCATGGCGCCGGTGGTGAGCGCCATCCTCGGCACCGCCACGGCGGCGGCGGCCAAGCGCGCGGACGGCAGCGACGTCGCCCACGGCATCATCGCCGGGCTGCGGCTGCTGCGCTCCGCCGCGGAGGCGGAGGCCGGCTACACCATGGCCGCGGCCATCGACACGGCAATTCGCACCCGCATGCTGGTGGAAAACCTGTCGGCCCTGCGCACCACCGGGCACGAGCCGGCGCCCGTGCCGTTGCCGCCGCCCGGTCCCGGCGTGGCCATCGCCGCGGCGATCTTCGTCAGCGCGGCCGAGTCGTGCCTGACCGTGAACGCGCACGCGGAGGACAACGGGCCGCTGGAACTGGCCGTCTTCGCCTTTTCCACCCAGCTCATCCAGCAGCTTGGCGGCGCGCCCGAATGGCGCACGCTGATGCGCGAGCTTCACCGCCCGTCCGAACCGCGCGACGACGCGCCCGACGCGGACTTCACGGTCGGCGGGGGAACCGTCCACTGACCCCCAACCGCCCCGAATCGGCGCCCACAGGTGCCCAAAACCGGTATTTTAGTAGGATTTTCGTAGGGTTCGCGACCACCCTTCGCGCCTTTTCGGGCCTTTTTATGGTACGGGACACCGTGTGTACGCTTCGTTACCCTTGGCATCAAAGGCGGGGTTGACCCTCGCCAGGAGGAAGCCAGTCGGGGGCGAGGGATTGTCGATTCACAGCAGCGCCGAGGATCACGCCAGTGGTCACTTCGGCATCATGACGGCGAGCGAAGGCGCCGCGCGGACCGCATCACGCGATGCCGGGCCGGGCTGCATCGTCGCCGGTGATCCGGCCGGGCGCCGGATCGTCCTGATTCACGCCAATTGCAGCGAGGCCCGGGCCTGGGCGCGCCTGTTGCGCGCCGTTCCCGCCGGGCAGGAGTGGGTGAGCGTCGCCCGCCCCGATCCCGTCCCGCCCACGGGCGCCTCGCTGGTGCGCGGCGGCGATCCGGGCGTGCAGGCGGCGGCGCTCCGTCCGCTGCTGACTCTGCGCCGGACGCGCAAGCCGCTTGTGATCGGCTGCGGCACCGGCGTGCCGGTGGCCCTGCGCGCGGCGCTCGACTTCCCGGAGCTGGTCGGCGGGCTGCTGCTGATCGACCCGACGGTGGCCGAGCCGACGAAGCCCAGCGTCCTGCGCCGAATCGCCGCCCGCCTGCTGCCGCCCGTCATCCGCAGCACCGCCGCGGAACTCCAGTCCATGGGGCCGATGCTGTCCGGCATCCGCGTGCCGGTCACGCTGGTGCAGGGCAAGGACGAGCCGCCGGGCCTGCTGGGCACGCCGTTCCTGGAACAGGCGCTGACCGGCTGCCGAACGCTGACCGTGGTGACGGTGCCGGGCGAGCATGTCCTGCCGGCCAAGCACGAATCGGCCGTGCGCGGCGCGCTGTCCGCGCTGGTCGCCTCGGTGGAGCGGGGCGGGGCCTGACGTCAGGGCCGTAAAATGAATCGGACCGGCACCGCTACAGCCCGTTCGCGGTGATGGCCGCCTGCGTCCGGTTGCGCACCCCGAGCTGGCGCAGGATGGCGGTGACGTGCACCTTCACCGTGCCCTCGGTCAGGCCCAGTTCCTGGGCGATCTGCTTGTTCGACTTGCCGTCGCGCAGCCCCTCCAGCACCTCGCGCTGGCGGGGCGTCAGCTGGTCGCCGCCGATGGCGGCCAGATGGTTCAGGGCGTCGTCGTCCATGCCCGGGGCACCGGCTCCCGGGTTGCGGCTTCCCGAATCGTTCCCCGCAAAATTTCCCGGATAGCTTGGCGCACCGGGAGTGCGGTCGCCGCGGATGGCCTGTTCCGGCAGGTAGACGCCGCCGGCCAGCACCAGCTGCAAGGCGCCCACCATGACCTTGGCGCTGCTCGATTTCGGGATGAAGCCGGCCGCTCCGTGCTCCAGCGCGGCCAGCAGGTCGGACCGCTTTTCCGACGCCGACACCACGACCAGCAGCGCCTGCGGCAGCCGCGCGTGGATCGCGCCCAACTGGTCGAATCCGGTCCAGCCCGGCATGTTCAGGTCGAGCAGGATCAGGTCGAAGGCCGCACCGCCGTCGCACAGCCGCCGGACCTCGTCGAAGGTTCCCGCTTCAAAGAAATTCATGGGCTCGCCCGACTGCGCCAGAAGGCGGCGCAAGCCGTCGCGGAACAGCAGATGGTCGTCGGCGAGAAGAACGTTGAGGACGGGCTTATTCAGGGTTTCATCGGAGGCTGTCATCATCGGCCCGTAGGATCGAAACGATTCGGATCGTCTTGCAAAGAGTAAACGAGACCCGGGCCGGAGAAAGAGCGCCTTTGGTCTTATGGCCCCCAACCTAGGCCGAAATCTCCCAAAACGCAGGCCCCCAAACGCGGATCCCGGAACGCAGGACGCCGGCCGCGGGATGGCGCGGCCGGCGTCCTGGGTTTGGCGTCCTGGGTTTCCGGGGAGTGGAGCGGGCGGGTTACGCCATGGTGGTTACACCACGCTGGCGGTGACCCCGGCAGCCTCGGCCGGCTGCTCGCCGATGCCGTTGTTCAGCGCCCAGATGGCCGCCTGCGTGCGGTTGGAAGCGTTGATCTTGCGCAGCAGGCTCTTCAGATGAACCTTCACCGTCGCCTCCGTGATGTGGAGATGGTTGGCGATCATCTTGTTGGAATTGCCGTTCAGCAGGCAGCGCAGGATCTGGATCTCGCGCTGCGACAGGCCCTTGCGGCGGGCC
>JAEZPL010000732.1 GCA_023413605.1 Pseudomonadota bacterium | reverse complement strand
CCATGAAGGTCAGCCGCTCGCCCTCGCCGACGTAGTAGTCGAAGCCCGACACCTCGGCCCAGTTGAAGAACCACTGGGAAATGTTGCCGCCGAAGTCATACAGGCGGCCGCCGCGCTGCAGTTCCGGGCCGATCAGATCCCAGAACTCGTAGAAGCCGTCGCCCGACCCCATCATGTTCATGAAGTCCTGGGTGATGCGGCGGTGTTCGACGATCTCCGGACCGAACAGACGGTTCAGGCGCTCGTTCACTTCGTATTCGACGACCTTGAGCTGCAGGCCTTCGAGCATGGCGGTCGCCATCAGGTGATGGGACAGCAGCGTCTTGCCGACGCCACCGCGGTCATTGAGGACGAAGATCGTGCCCAGCATGCGATCGCCTTTCCAGAGTCTGGTCGTTGTCGAGTCTTGGGATATCGGGGCTTCTGATATCCGGTCTTGGGATACCGGTGCCGGGAAATTCGGAACGCTGGATGTCGGAATCGAAGGTGTCGGAATCGAAGGTGTCGGTTGGGACGGCTTCGGCTCGGGGAGGACCGTCGGCGCGGCCTCCGCCTCGGCCGGCTCCGCAGCCACGGCTTCCGGTTCGGAAGCGGGCTCCTCGGCCGGCGGCTGGGCCGCCGTTTCGGCGACGGCTTCAGCCCGGGGAGGCTCCACCGCCACCGGTTCCGGATTCTCCGGAGGGACATCGTCTTCCGCCGCCGGGGCGACGTCATCCGCTCCCGTTGCGTCCGCGGGTCCCGCATCGTCCACCGGACGGACGGCATCCAGCGCCGCCCGGTGCACGGCATCGAGCGTTTCCCGCGGCGTGGTCGTCTCCATCCCGTCCACGCCCGGCCCGCCGCCGTGCCCCTCGTTGCCCACCAGGAAGAAGGCGGAACGCAGGGTCACCGGGGAAATCGGCTGGTTGTCGCGCGCCGTGACGCCCAGCTTGGCCAGCACATCGGAAATTTCGGCCCAGGACAGGCCGCGTTCCCGCATCAGCCCGATGTCCGCGTAGCTCTCGCGAACGGCCTGCATGGCGGAGCGGTTGCCGGTCGGGCGATCGGCAAGGAGCCGTTCCAGTTCCGTGCGATCAATCGACACCGTGATTACCCGGCATATGACATTGGAGGGCAGAGCGGAAAGCTTAGGGAAGAGCGGTGGAGAGTTTGTGATACCGCAGGATTCCGTTCCCCACGGCCGGCAAAAAATAGTACAAGCCTTTGGGGTGCGCAAACGGTTTCCAACAATGCTCAACCGCATTAAACATGTGACACGCCACCCTTCGTTGGTCCCAGGGTTGATTGCAGGGTAGGCCCCAGGGTTTGGCAAAGACACCGTCCGATTTTCGTCCTCAGGGCCATCCGCCGGCTGATCCCAGCCGCGCCGGATCGCAGTCCATCGGCTTCCAGGAATTGCGCCAGGCCTGGGAGATCTCGACGCTGCGCGAAGACCTGGAACGCATCGTCCAGGACACCGAAGCCCTGCGCGACAACATCGAGGATGCGGTCGAAAGGGTGCGGAACCGCTTCGCGTCCCTGACCGCGGAGGAACTGGCGGATTCCGAAAAGATGGCGCCGCTGCTGCAATTCGCGGTGTCGTCGCTGCTGGACATCCGGGACAGCGCCCGGCGCATCAACACCCAGACCGGCCCCGTCGCCGACGAAGACCGGCCGTCCTGGGCGGCCGCGGAATCCCCGCGCCTTCGCCCGACACCGCCCGTTCACCCGCCCTCCTTCCAGCCGCCTTCCTTCCAACCCATGACCGCATCGCCGCCGATGCCGCCAGCGTCCCCACAAGCGGCACCGCCGCCACGGGCGATGCAGCAGCCTGCACCGCCCGCGCCGCCGCGGCAGGCCGAACCGCCCTCCCCGCCCACGCTGTCCGCCTTGTCCCCGGTTGCGCCGGCCGTCTATGCGGCCCCGCCGCCGCCGGCCGGAGAGGCGCCGCCCGCCTCTTCGACCTCCTGGCTGTCACCCCTGAGCGCCGCGCGCAAGCCCGGCGGGCGCAACGGTGCCGGCTCCGGCCCGGCCAAGACCATCGATTGGCTCAGCCGCCCCGATCGATAAACCGCCGCACCTCGCTGCCCTGTTCCACATCGCCCAGATGCCACACTGTGGCCTTCCTGCATCGCGCGCCCCGCGAACATCTGTGTTCGATGCAATTTTGCTTGATATTCCGATTGGGTATGGCTACCACTTTCTTTGGTAAATGAATTTTTACCAATACGGGCAAATCCGGTGCGAGACACTGGATTCGGCAAGCGCAAGAGGCGCGAGGGCAGTCGTGGCACGGGACGAATTCGATACTCTGGCCAAGCCGGTTTCCAATGCGGAGCGGCGTCATCGCTGCGGTCCGTCGACGATCCTGAACCGGCATGCTTCCCCGAGCGACAGCGCGCCGACCGCCGTGCGGTCCCTGCGCCTGCTGATCGTCGAGGACGAGGCCATCGCCGCGCAGGCGGTCTGCATGGCGGTCACCGACCTCGGCCACACCGTGTGCGGCACCGCCCGCACAGAGGCGGAGGCGGTGGAGATCGCCGGGCGGGAGCGTCCGGACGTGGCGCTGATGGACGTGCGTCTGGCCGGCGGCGACGGGATCGAGGCGGCGCGGCGCCTGCACGCCAACTACGGCATCCGTTCGATCTTTCTGTCCGGCTACGCGACCCACGCGATCATGGCCCGGATCACCGAAACCTACCCGCTGGGCATCGTCAACAAGCCCTTCTCCCTGTCCCAGCTGAAGCTGGCGCTCGACCTCGCCGCCCGGAGGCTGCGCGCCCCGCGGGCTTGACCGCCCTCACATTGTGCTCCGATGATGCTCCCTCAACGAAAAGGGAGGGGCACGCACCATGGCTCCGGATCGCGACGTCACGCTGTTTTATTCCCCGCACACCCGCTCGGCCGGCAGCCTCATGCTGCTGGAGGAGATGGGCCGCCCCTACGCGCTTCATGTCCTGAACATGAAGGCGGGCGAGCAGCGCCAACCCGCCTATCTGGCCGTGAATCCCATGGGCAAGGTCCCCGCGGTGAAGCACGGCGATGCGGTGATCACCGAACAGGTCGCGGTGTTCCTGTACCTTGCCGACCTGTTCCCGGAAGCCGGCCTTGCCCCCGCCCTCGACGATCCGCAGCGCGGCACCTACCTGCGCTGGATGGTTTTCTATGCGTCCTGCTTCGAACCGGCAGTGGTCGACCTGTCGATGAAGCGGGAACCGGCGCCGCCGTCCAGGTCGCCCTACGGCACTTACGACCAGGTGATCGACGCGATCACAGACCAGCTTCGCAAGGGTCCCTACATCCTGGGCGACCGCTTCAGCGCCGCCGACATCCTGTGGGGCATGGCTCTCAGCTGGACCACCGGCTTCAAGCTGGTGCCGGAGCGGCCGGAGATCATGGACTATGTGAAGCGGATCAGCGGGCGCCCCGCCTTCGCCAAGGTGCGGGAGATGGACGCCAAGTTCGCCGCGGAGCACGAGGCCGCCGTGGCCGCGTCCAACGGGTAGCCCCGAAACGGAAAGGGCGGCTCCGCATCGGAGCCGCCCTTTTTCCATTCCCGCGCCCTACGTTGAGGCTTCCGGGATCACTCCTGGATAAAGGCCTTCACATAGGTGTGGGAGATCGGCTGGATCAGATAGTCCAGCGGCGTGCGGGCGGACAGGACGATCTGCGCCTCGACCGGCATGCCGGGCTTGATCTTCAGGTTGTGAACGGAGTGGGAATCGCTGTCCTTCAGGCGGATGCGGGCGACGTAGTTTTCCTGGCGGGTGATCGGATCCATCACGCGGTCGGCGGAAACATAGGTCACCGTGCCGTCCAGCAAGCCGACGACGCGGCTGTCGTAGGCGGTCAGCTGCACCTTCACCGGCAGATCGACGGTCAGCGACTTGATGTCCTTCGGCTGGATCTTCACCTCGGCCAGCAGGGCGCGCTCGTCCGGGATGATGTCCATGATCGGCTCGTTCGCGGAGATCGTTCCGCCGGCGGTCCAATGGCTGTGCATCACCACGGTGCCTTCGTCCGGCGCCTTGATGGAACGGCTTTCCAGGCGGTTGGCGGCGTCGCGGATC
>JAEZPL010000716.1 GCA_023413605.1 Pseudomonadota bacterium | reverse complement strand
CTTCCCGGTCATGGTCTTCGTCATGCTCACCGTCCTGATGATCCAGCTGCAGAGCTTCCAGAAGCTGTTCCTGGTGATCAGCGTGGCGCCGCTGGGCCTGATCGGCGTCGTCGCGGCGCTGCTGCCGACCGGCACGCCGCTGGGCTTCGTCGCCATCCTGGGCGTGGTCGCGCTGATCGGCATGATCGTGCGCAACTCGGTCATTCTGATCGCGCAGATCGACGAGCATCTGGCGATGGGCGAGCATCCCTGGGACGCGGTGATCAACGCCACCATGCACCGCGTGCGGCCGATCCTGCTGACCGCGGCGGCGGCCAGCCTGGGCATGATCCCGATCGCGCCGGAGGTCTTCTGGGGGCCGATGGCCTACGCGATCATCGGCGGCCTGCTGGTGGCGACTGTGCTGACGCTGCTGTTCCTGCCGGCGCTGTACGTCACCTGGTTCCGCATCAAGGAGCCGCAGCCGGCAACCGAAACCGTCAGGCCGGCGCGGGACGAGCCCAAGCGTCCGCACGGGCCGGCGCCGACCACGGGCGCGACCAGTGGCGTTTGATGGGCGGGGCATGACGGGATGCGCCTGACCGTATGGGGAGAATTTGCGGAGGGGGAGGGAGCGATCATGGATTTCGCTCACGAACGGATGCTGCCGCGGGCCGACGCCCTGGATGGCGGAATGCCGGACCGGTACGAGATGAGCTATGTCCGCAAGGCGCTCGTCCTGGGGCTGATGCTGGTGCTGGTGATCGGCTGCTTCGTGGTGCTGCGGCCCTTCATCGCGGCGATCCTGTGGGCCGTGATCCTGGCCTTCAGCACATGGCCGCTGCACCGCCGCCTCGAACGGGCGCTCAACGGACGGACCACGCTGTCCGCGGCCATCATGACCGTGGCGGTGATGCTGCTGCTGGTCGGCCCGCTGGTCTTGCTGGGTGCCAAGCTGACCGAGAATGTGCTGCATTTCTTCGACGCCATGCACGGCGCCGCGGAACGCGGGGTGCCGCCGCCGCCGGACTGGCTGATTTCCGTCCCGGTGCTGGGCGACCGGCTGGTGGAAAGCTGGCGGGCGCTGGCGGCGGGAGAGGCCAACCTGCGCGAGGTGGCGCGCCCCTACGTCGTGCCGATCCGCGACTGGGTGCTGGCCAGCGGCGAAAGCCTTCTGTCCGGCACCTCGCTGATCGCGATCAGCGTCTTCATCGCCTTCTTCCTGTACCGCGACGGCCGCGCCGCGATGCTGCGGCTGCGCGCGGTCATGGGGCAGATCGCCGGTCCGCGGGCGCGGCAGTCGCTGGACGTGGCGGCGGAAACCATCAACGGTGTCGTGCACGGCGTGCTCGGCACCGCGCTGGTGCAGGCCATCGCCGCCGCCGTCGGCTATTGGATCGCCGGTGTGCCCGGAGCCTTCCTGCTGGGTTTCGTCACCTTTTTCCTGACGCTGATTCCCATGGGGCCGGCGATCATCTGGCTTCCGGCGGCGCTGTGGCTGGCCGGACGGGGGGAGACCGGCATGGCGATCTTCCTGGTGGCCTGGGTCGGCATTCTGGTCGGCAGCCTGGACAACATACTGCGCCCGATCCTGATCGGCCGGTCGAGCGATCTTCCCTTCATCGTCATCTTCCTGGGGATCGTCGGAGGCCTGATCGCCTTCGGCCTGATCGGAATCTTCCTGGGCCCGACGCTGCTGGCCGTCGCCTATGGCCTGATCCGGGAATGGAGCGGAGGGGGCGAGCACGGCGAGACGCCCGCCGGGCCGTGAGGCGCCGTCAGCGCTCCTCCTCGGAGTAGCGGGGGGAACTGCGCCACGAGAACACGGACATGGCGCGGTAGCTCTGCTCGTCCGATAGCCCGAAGGCGGGATCGGTGGAGGCGACCATCGCCCCCGACTTGGTGTCGTAGGCGAAGGCGGAGAATTTCGCCACCGCCTGATTCTCGGTGGAGCTGTAGACCGATGCCTCGGGCAGGGTGATGGAGCCCGGCAGGGTGATCGGCGGAATGCCGACCACCGTCCGGCTCTGGTTCACGGACAGGGCCCCCAGCCGGATTTCGATGATGGTGTCGGCGTCGTTTTTCTCGCTGACCAGATGGATGCCCTGGCGCAGGAAGGATTCCTTGATGGCGCTGGCGGCGTATTTCGCGTCGGACCCTTCGAAGTTGCTGGCGTCCACAAAGGCCTTCTTGCCCGGCGGCAGCTCCAGCTTCAGCTGGTTGGCGGCGTTGTCGGCGGCGCTGGATATAAGAAGTTGTTCCGTAGCGGTTCGGGAAGGAAGGCTTTCCTTCACATCGGTGCACGCCGTCGAAAGAGCCGACACGGCAATCAGTGCCGCAATGCCTTTCTGGCTGTGGGGCATTTGGTCCTCGCGTTGCTCGTCACCCACCCTTGGTCTGCTTTGCGCAGATCCGTGAACGGGCCCTGCGGCCCGTTCGCTTTGCTGCCGTAGGGGGCATCCGAAACCCGGGTACGATCAAGGGCAAGATTTGAGACAAGGACGCGGGAAGGGACGAGGAACGTGCGGCCTTACCGCTGCGCGGCGACGGTCCTGCCGGCCGGCACGGCCTGCTTCAGCCAGGCGGCGGCGGGTTCGAAGCGGGTCCAGCCGGGGATTTCGGCGGACAGGTTCACCTCCTTCCACTTCGGGTGTCGCGGGGCCTTCAGGAAGTCGTCGAAGCGGCCGAAGAAGGCGTCGACGAAGCGGGCGACCTTGGCGTAGCGCTCCGTGTCCCTGGTCCAGCCGTACACGGCCATCACGGCGCCCACGGCGACGGTTTCCACCGGCTCGTCGGGCTTGACCAGCCCCTGATAATCCGCGTTGGTCAGGCGCGAGGGGAGGTAGGTTTCCAGCAGCTCCGGCGTCAGCGGCACCGACAGGAAATGCAGGCCGTCCTCCGCCTTCAGGTCGCGGAACAGGCGGGTCGGTTTGCCGGCGACGTAGGCCATCGCCGCGATCTCCCCGCGGCGCAGCCGTTCCAGGGCGAGCGCCTGATCGTTGGTCTCCGGCTGCACCGTGATGCCCAGCGTCCCGAAGATGAGCGACGCGGTCATGTACGTGCCGCTGCCCGACCCGTCGAAATTCACCTTCTGGCCGGCCAGATCCTTGATGTCCTTGACGCCGGGGCCGGCCAGGATGTGAAGTTCCTCGTTGTACAGCTTGGTGATGTATTTCACGCGCTGGGGCAGGTTGGAGTAGGGCTGATTCCGCTTCACGTAGGCCAGAACGTCCGACTGCACGATGCCGATGTCTACGCCCTTCAGCAGCAGGATGTCGTCGATGTTCTGCACCGAACCCTTGCCGAGGATGGGCAGGACGCGCAGGTCGGTGCCGTTGTCCAGGACGGACGCAAGGTCGCTGGCGATGCGCACGTAGGTGCCCTCGACGCCGCCGGATACGATGGCCACGGTCCCGCTGTTGGCCTTGACGCTGCGCGTTTCCGCCAGCGCCGGGGCGCTGCCCATCGCCAGCACTCCACAGATCAGCACGATACGTGACAGCAATGTCTTCATGGCGGGCATCCCCATGTCGGAATCCGGGTCGAAATCTGATCGGAGGGCCGGGCGGGCGATCGAGGCCTGCCGGTTCACTTGCTTCGGTTGACGATCCAGGCGGACAGGGCGCTCAGCCGCGCCTCGGCCTCGCCGTTGCCGCGCTCCTTCGCGCGGCGGTACCACGCCGCCGCCTGCTCCGGGTCCGCGGCAAGGCCGCGCACGTGCAGCTGTTCGTGGACGCGCGGGTCGTAGGTGCCGCCCGCGGCAAGGGCGCCTTGCCCGCTGCCGGCCCCGGCCGCCATCTCGTAATAGAGGCGGGCGCCTGCCAGATCGCCCTGCGCGAACAGGTCGTCGCCGCGCTTCAGAAGCTGCCGCTCTGGTACGGACGAGGTCCGCGCGGGGGCCGTCTCCGGCTCCGTCCTGGCCGGTTCCACCGATGCGGAAGGCTTCGGTGCCGGCGGCGGTGCCGTGGCTGCGGCGACCGTCAGGGCGGGTGCCGGCGCGGTGACCATGACGGGGGCCGCTGCGGGAGCCGGGTCCTTCGGCGGGGGCGCGGCGGTGTCGGTGATGGGAACGGCCAGATCCGTTTCGCGCTTGGCGACGACGTTCTTGCCGTAATCCGTGACCGCCGTCACCGTCAGGGTGAGCGTCGGGCCGGTGCCCGGTGGCGTGGTGATGGTCAGGTCGCGCAAGCCCTCAAGCTGCACCTCCCACGTGCCGTTCCCCAGGTCCAGGCCGCGCGATATTTCCGCCGCCTCGGGAACTTGGGAGATCAGGACGAAGGTCAGCGGTTCCTGCGCCGCGCCCGGCTGCACCGGGGGCGGTACGACGTCGATCGCCAGGGGCGTCGGCTGGCCGGCCTTGCCCGGAAGGGCCGCGACGGACAGGGAGGGGGGCAGCACGATGTCGCCGTCCGGCATGGCAGGGCTGTCAGTGGGCTGCGCGTGCTCGGGTTCGTTCGGGTCGCGCTGGGTCAGCCAGGAATCCAGGCCGGCGACTCGGATGATGGGCGTGTCGGTCGCGTGGCCGCCAATCCGGCTGGCGACGGCGCCGGGATCGACGGGAACCGCCAGGACGGCAAGGAGCGTCAGCGACGGCAGGCGGCGCGTGGCGTCCCGCGGCTTTGTGCCCATGGCGATGCTCCCTCCTGCAAGCTCCCCAGCGTCCGTGCGGGCGCAGGAATGCACCGCGCCGCAGGCGCGTGGATCGACGACGTTCCGGCAATGAACGAACGGCCCGGCCCTGCGCCGGAGTCCGGCAACAGGCCTTTTTCGCGATATATTTCGAATATATTAGCCGCTGGGCAGCCGGACACAACAAAGCATTGTTGCGGCATTCAGGGCATTTCGAAGGAGTTCCTGCGGAAGATGGAGTAATGCCGATGCTTCGTGCCTCTTCAAATGGGTCGAATGGACTAAATCTGGTTGATGCTGGCGGCAAGGACATGGCCGAGCCAGACCGATACCATGCACAGAACCACCGAAAGCACCACGTTACCTCCGGCCTGGAACCATTCGCCGTCCTGCATCAGGGCCAAGGTCTGGAGCGAGAATGAGGAGAAGGTCGTGTAGCCGCCGCAGATGCCGACCATGATGAAGGTGCGGACGTCCGACGGAACGAACATGCGGCCGTCCGGCCCGGTCAGCGTGGCGGTGAATCCGATCACCAGACTGCCGGCGATGTTCACGACCAGCGTGCCCCAGGGAAAGGTCTGCCCCAGCGCGTTGGCCACGAGGCCGGAGCACCAGAATCGGGCAACGCTGCCGATGGCGCCACCCAGGGCGACCAGGGAGTAGGTCAGGAACATGCGCGTCTCGTGAAGGGTGGAGATGGGGTCAGGTCAGCCGGCCCGGTTCGCGGATGGCGTCGTTACCGTACTGGAGGACCTGGACTTTCTCCATCGTCACGAGGCCGCTCGTCGCCGACATCATGCCGTCGAGCACGGGCAGGAACCCGTTCACTTTGTCCTCGCTGTCCACGATCTCGACGACGAGCGGCAGATCCTGCGACAGGCGGAGGATCTTGGTGGTGTGCACGCGGCTGGAATGGCCGAAGCCCATGGCGCCGCGCAGCACCGTCGCCCCGGCCAGATGCATTTCGCGCGCCTTCATCACGATGCATTCGTACAGCGGGCTGCTGTCGTGGCGGTCGTCCTCTCCGATGAAGATCCGGAGGAGCACCGCGTTCTTCGGAACGGCCATGTCGTCACCCTTCCCGATGTGCTGAGTCGCCCAGTTCAAAGACATCCTTCCAAAGACATCGGCAGGGCGCGCGCGGCCGGACATCCGCATGCCCCCTTTGTGCCGGCGCCCGGCAAAAGGGGTCACCATTCTTGCGGACGCGCGGCGTCTTGCCAAGGCGCTGCGGCGCCGCGCATTCTGGCGCGGCGGCTCCGATGATGGATCAGTCCGGGAGGAACGGCGTGGATCAATCCCATACGCCTGCCCATACGCCAGTCGACCACAAGGGCCGTGGCGCGTCGGGCGCCGGATCGTCGGACTGGGTGCGCATCGTCGTCGTGACCGTGCTGCTCCTCGGGGCGGTCTATGTGGCGCGGGGGGTGGTCACCCCCATCGCTTTCGCGCTGTTCCTGATCGCCCTCGTCTGGCCGTTGCAGGCGCGGCTCCAGGCCCATGTCCCGCGTCTGCTGGCGCTGGCGGTCAGCGTGCTGGTGCTGGTGGTGACCTTCGTCGGCTTCGCGTCGATCATCGTCTGGGGGATCGGGCGGGTCGGGCGCTGGATCCTCGCCAACCTCGACCGCTTCCAGCTGCTCTACGACCGGAACACGGCGTGGCTGGAGGATCATGGGGTGGCCGTCGCCGGGATCTGGGCCGAGCATTTCAGCGTCGGCTGGATGGTGGGGGTGGTGCAGACCGTGACGGGCCAGGTGAACACGACGCTCAGCTTCTGGCTGGTCGTGCTGGTCTACGTGATCCTGGGCCTGCTGGAGGTGGACGGCTCGGCGCGCAAGATCGGGGCGCTGCCGAACCGCAACGCCGCCCGCATCCTTCTGGCCGGCGGTGCGGAGACGGCGCAGAAGTTCCGGCGCTACATGGTGGTTCGGACGCTGATGAGCCTGCTGACCGGCGCGCTCGTCTGGGCCTTCGCGGCGCTGTTCGGGCTGCCGCTGGCGCGGGAATGGGGCGTCATCGCCTTCGCCCTGAACTACATCCCCTTCATCGGGCCGTTCATCGCGACCCTGTTCCCGACGCTGCTGGCGATGGTCCAGTACGAAAGCTGGCAGTCGGTCGTGACCATCTTCGCCGGGCTGAACGCGATCCAGTTCGTGGTGGGCAACTACGTCGAACCCCGCCTGTCGGGCAGCGCGCTGGCGATGTCGCCGTCGGTCGTGCTGTTCTCGATCTTTCTCTGGACGTTCCTGTGGGGCCTGCCGGGAACCTTCATCGGCGTGCCCATCGCGGTCGCCGTGCTGACCTTCTGCGCGCAAGCCGACCGGACGCGCTGGCTGGCCATCCTGCTCGGCCCGCCGGACCCGCCGGATCCGTTGGACGGGCCGGAACGGAAAGGGGGCGGACGGCCTTGACCGTCCACCCCCCTTTTCTGCCCGAAACATTGGCCTCGGGTGGCCTACTTGGCTGCCTTCACCGCGCCTTGCTCGGTTGGCGGTGATCCCCCGCCCGACCGCATCCGGCGCAGCAGCGGCAGCAGCAGCGTGAAGGCGGCGACCAGCAGCAGGATGGCGGTGATCGGCCGGGTGTAGAGGAAGTCGTAGCTGCCGTTCGACAGGGACAGCGCGCGGCGGAAGCTGGCCTCCGCCATCGGCCCCATGATCAGCGCCAGCACCACGGGGGAGGCCGGGAAGTCCCACTTCTGCATGAAGTAGCCGACAACACCCGCGGCCAGCATGATGCCGACGTCGAACAGGCTGTTGTTGATGGCGTAGGTGCCGACGATGCACAGCGCCAGGATGGCCGGCGTCAGGATCGACTTCGGCATCTGCAGGATGCGCCCCATGAAGCGCAGCGAGGCGAGGCCCACCACCAGCATCATCACGTAGCAGACCAGCATGCCGGCAAACAGCGTGAAGACGAGGTCGGCGTGGTCCTTGAACAGCAGCGGGCCGGGCTGGAGCCCCTGCAGCGTCAGGGCGCCCAGCATCACGGCGGTGACCGCGTCGCCGGGGATGCCCAGCGTCAGCATGGTCAGCAGCGCGCCACCGGTGCAGCCGTTGGCGCCGGATTCGCAGGCGGCGACCGCCGCCAGCTCGCCCTTGCCGTAATTCTCGGGCGTCTTGCTGAAGCGCTTGGCCTCGTTGTAGGCGACGAAGGCCGCGACGTCGGAGCCGGCGCCCGGGATGATGCCGATGCCGATGCCCAGGCCCGCGGAGCGCGCGATGGTGCCCAGGATGCCGCGGAAGGTGCTCCAGGGCGGGATGATGCGGCCGAGGGCGGCGGCCATGCCGGCCCGGATCCCCGGATCCTCCAGCGACTTGAAGGCTTCCGCGGCGGCGAACAGGCCGATCATCACGGGGATGAAGGGCACGTTGAACAGTTCGGTGTAGCCGCCGGTGTAGCGCGGGAAGCCGCCCATCGGGTCCAGCCCGACGGTGGCCAGCAGCAGCCCCAGGAAGCCGGCGATCAGCCCCTTGATGACCGACTTGCCGGAAATGCTGGCGATGATGCTGAGGCCGAAGACGGCCAGCGCGAAGGATTCCGACGCGCTGAACTCCAGCGCGAAGCCGGCCAGGACCGGGGCCAGGAAGATCAGCACCAGCACGCTGGCCGTGCCGCCCAGGAAGGACGACAGCGTGGCCGTGCCCAGCGCGATGCCGGCCTGGCCCTTCTTGGTCAGTTCGAACCCGTCCATGGCCGTGGCGGCGGCGGCCGGGGTGCCGGGGATTTTCAGCAGGATGGCCGTGACGGAACCGCCGTAGACGCCGCCGAAGAACACGCCGGAGATCATCAGCAGGCCCGACACCGGGTCCATGCCGAAGGTGAAGGGCAGCAGGATGGCGACGCCCATGGTCGCCGTCAGACCGGGCAGGGCGCCGATGATGATGCCCAGCTTCACGCCCAGAAGCGCCAGGAGCAGCGAGAAGGGCTGGCTCAGCAGCGTCCGCGCGCCCTGGGCGAGCATGTCGAGTTCGTACATCTCAGGCCTCCGCCGTCATCAGGGTGGGGCGGGTCATTCGAACAGGCTCCCCGTGGGAAGCGGCACGCTCAGCGCATAGGCGAAGGTGGCGTAGATCACGCCGGTCAGCACCGCGGCGATGACCGCGTTCAGCAGCAGGTTCCGCCGTCCCATCAGCGTCATCAGGCCGAACAGATAGACGCCCGTGGCGATGCCGTAGCCGACATAGTCCATCGCGATCAGGCAGGCGGCGGTGCCGGCCATGCCCAGAGCCACGGCGCCGTAGCTGGGCCGGGTTGCGGCCGGCGTCTCCGTGCGGGGTGATGCCGGGGCACGCAGCGTGTTGATCGCCAGGATCGCGCACAGCACGAGCAGGGCGATCGAATAGATGATGGGGAAGCGCGCGGGGCCGACGTCGGTTTCCAGCATGGTTGCCGGAAAATCCTGCGCGGCGACGATGGCGGCGATGGCGACGGCGGCGACGAGACCGGCGATGACCAGGGTGGCAAGCCGGTCCTGCGGCTGCAGGCCCGACTTGCCGCCGCCCGGTGCGGGTGTGTGGCTCATGGAAAAAGATCTCCTTCGGACACCCGGCGGCCGAAGCCGCCGGGGTGCGCCAGGGATGCGTCTTATTTGGCGAGGCCGATCTGCTTCATCAGCGTCTTGAACAGGGCGGCGTCCTTATCCATGGCCGCCTTGAACTCCGGGCCGTCCGCGTAGGCGTAGTTCAGGTTCATCTTGGCCAGCTGGTCGCGGAACGACGGCTCCTCCGCCGCCTTCTTGGAGGCCGCGCGCAGGGTGTCCACCACCGGCTGCGGCGTCTTCTTCGGAACGACGATGCCGCGCCAGGTGGCGACGGACACGTCGACGCCCTTCTCCTTCAGCGTGGGCACGTCGGGGAAGGCTTTGGTGCGCTCGTCGGCCATGACGGCGAGCATGCGCAGCTTGCCCGCGGCGACGTGGCTCGCCACCTCGGCCGGGCTGACGCTGACCGCCTCGATGTGGTTGCCGAGCAGGGCGGTGACCGCCGGGTTGGCGCCGTCATACGGGATGTTGTTGAACTTCAGGCCGGTCTTGTTGGCCAGCGCCTCGGCCGCCAGATGCCAGATGGCGCCGGTGCCGGAGTTGCCGATGCGGACCTTGCCGGGGTTCTCCTTGGCGTAGGCCAGGAATTCCTCGATGGTCTTCCAGGGGGCGTCGGCGTTGACGGTGATGGCCGACGGGTCGGCGTTCAGG
>JAEZPL010000676.1 GCA_023413605.1 Pseudomonadota bacterium | reverse complement strand
CCATCCGGCGGGCAAGCTCCGCAGGCACGCCCTGTTCCACATAGCCGCCGACGCGGGCCGCGAGGCGGCCGGCCTCCTCCGCGTCCAGGACGGTGTCGAGCCCGCCCATCAGCGCCTCGATGCCCGGCCGGAAGGCCTCCGTCTCCGCCGCGATGTCCAGCGGCTGGGTGCAGCTGGTCAGGAACCAGGCGACGGCGCGCTCCATCAGGTGCACCGTCTCCAGGATCATGGAGGTCTGGAGCGTCGCCGGGACGACGTTGTCCAGACCCTCGATCCCGGTCCAGAGCGACCGCAGGCCGAAGCTGTCGCGCACGATGGCGTAGCCGCGGGCCACGTCGGCCGGTCCCATGCCGGTCTTCTCCATCATCTCCTTGACGAAGGTCGGGCCGGTCCGGTTGACGAGGCTGTTGGTCACGCTGGTGGCGATGATCTCACGCCGCAGCCGGTGGCGCTCGACGGCCTCGGCGTGGCTCTTGCGCAGCGGCTTGGGGAAGTAGCGGGTGAGGTCGTCGCCCATGAAGGCGTCGTCCGGCAGGTCGGACGCCAGCAGGTCGTCGTACAGCGTGATCTTGGCGTAGGCCAGCAGCACCGCCAGTTCCGGCCGGGTGAGGCCCTGCCGGTTGGCCATGCGGGCCGACAGCTCCTCCTCGTCCGGCAGATATTCGATGGCGCGGTTCAGGCGGCCGGCCTTCTCCAACGCGCGGATGAAGCGGGCCTGCGCCTCCAGCGCGTCCGGACCCTGCGCGCGGGCGACGGTCAGGGCCTGGCTTTGCAGGTAGTTGTCGGCCAGCACCAGCCCGGCGACCTCGTCGGTCATTTCGGCCAGCAGCCGGTCGCGCTGCTTCACCGTCATGTCGCCGCGCGCCACCACGTCGTTCAGCAGGATCTTGATGTTCACCTCGTGGTCGGAGGTGTCCACGCCGGCCGAGTTGTCGATGGCGTCGGTGTTCAGCCGCACCCCGTGCTGCGCCGCCTCGATGCGGCCGCGCTGGGTGACGCCCAGGTTGGCGCCTTCGCCGATCACCTTGGCGCGGACGTCGCGGCCGTCGATGCGCAGGGCGTCGTTGGCCTTGTCGCCGACCTCGGCGTTCGTCTCCTCCGACGACTTCAGGTAGGTGCCGATGCCGCCGAACCACAGCAGGTCCACCTCCGCCCTCAGAAGCGTCTGCATCAGCTCCTGCGGGGTGACGTGGGCCTTGTCGATGCCGAAGCGGGCGCGGATTTCCGGCGTCAGCTCCAGCGACTTGGCGCCGCGGTCATAGATGCGCCCGCCCTTCGACAGCAGGCCGGCGTCATAGTCCGCCCAGGAGGAGCGGGGCAGGTCGAACAGGCGCTTGCGCTCGTCCCAGCTGCGGGCCGCGTCCGGATCGGGGTCGATGAAGATGTGGCGGTGGTCGAAGGCGGCGAGCAGCCGGATGTGCTTCGACAGCAGCATGCCGTTGCCGAACACGTCACCGGACATGTCGCCCACGCCGACCACGGTGAAGTCGGTCGTCTGGGTGTCGTGCCCCAGCTCGCGGAAGTGGCGCTTCACCGACTCCCAGGCGCCGCGGGCGGTGATGCCCATCTTCTTGTGGTCGTAGCCGGCGGAGCCGCCCGACGCGAAGGCGTCGCCCAGCCAGAAGCCGTAGTCGATCGACACCGAGTTCGCGATGTCGGAGAAGGTCGCCGTGCCCTTGTCGGCGGCGACGACCAGATAGGGATCGTCCCCGTCATGGCGCACCACCTCGGCCGGCGGCACCACGGCACCCTCGGCGTCGAGGTTGTCGGTGATGTCCAGCAGGCCGCGCATCAGCGTCTTGTAGCACTCGATGCCTTCGGCCAGCGCCGCCTCGCGCCCCGCGCCGGGGGCCGGCGGACGCTTGACCACGAAGCCGCCCTTGGAGCCCACCGGCACGATGACCGTGTTCTTGACCATCTGCGCCTTCATCAGGCCCAGGATCTCGGTGCGGAAGTCCTCGCGGCGGTCGGACCAGCGGATGCCGCCGCGCGCCACCTTGCCGCCGCGCAGGTGCACGCCTTCCATGCGCGGGCTGTAGACGAACACCTCCACCATCGGCCGCGGCAGCGGCAGGTCGTCGATGTGGCGGCTGTCGATCTTGAAGGAGATGTAGGTCTTCGGCTTGCCGTCGGTGCCGTTCTGGTAGGCGTTGGTGCGCAGCGTGTTGCGGATCAGGTTGAGGAAACGCCGCAGGATGCGGTCCTCGTCCAGGTTCTTCACGCCGTCCAGCGCGCGTTCGATCTCGCTCTCCAGGCCGGGGTCGTTCGGCGTCTGGCGGGCCGGGTCGAAGCGGGCGTGGAACAGGGCCATCAGCTTGCGCGCGATGGCCGGATGCTCGGCCAGCGTGCTTTCCACCACGTCCTGGCCGTAGGGGATGCGGGCCTGGCGCAGGTACTTGGCGTAGGCGCGCAGCACCGTCACCTCGCGCGCGGTCAGGCCGGCGCGGAGCACGAGGCGGTTGAAGCCGTCATCCTCCATGCGGCCGTCCCAGACGGCGGAGAAGGCCTCCTGGAACTTCTCCTTCACCATGGCGCAGTCGATGGGCAGGCCGTTCTGGCTGCGCGCGGTGAAGTCGTGGATCCACACCGGGGCCGCGTGGCCGGCGACCGTCACGTCGAAGGGCACCTCGGTGATGACCTTCAGGTCCATGTGCTCCAGCATCGGCAGCACGTCGGACAGCGGGACCGGCCGGCCCTCGTGGTAGATCTTGACGTGCAGCTCGTGCGCTTCCGCCTCCAGCGGGCGGTAGAGGTTGATGCCCAGCACGCCCTGCGCCATCGCCTTTTCGATGCGCTCGATGTCGTAGACGGCGGTCTCGGCGTTGAACTGCTCGCGGTAGCTGGTCGGGAAGGCGTCGGCGTAGCGGCGGAACAGGGCGCCGCCCTCCTCCTCGCCGCGGGCTTCCAGCAGCGCGTCGCGCAGGTGGTCGTCCCAGCCGCGGGCGGCCTGGACCAGCCGGGCCTCGACGTCGGCGACGTCCACGGCGGGCACGCGGCCCGGTTCCGTCCGGATGATGAAGTGCAGCCGGGCCAGCACGCTTTCGGTCAGCTGCGTGGTGAAGCCGGAGCAGGTGCCGTTGTAGGCCTCCTCCAGGATCGTCTGGATGCGCCGGCGCAGCGTCGTGTCGTAGCGGTCGCGCGGCACGTAGAC
>JAEZPL010000632.1 GCA_023413605.1 Pseudomonadota bacterium | reverse complement strand
CTGGCCGTCGTCCACGCCCGCAGCGAGGCCCAGGCGGACGCCGCCGCCGCCTTGATCCGGCAGGCCTTCACCGTGGCGGACACCGCCCCGGCGGCGGGGCCGCTGATCGCCGAACGGCTCGGGCGGTAACGTCAGTCGGTCGGATCAGGCGGCTTCGGCCGCCTGCGCCGCAGCCTGGGATCGGGGGGCGCTGGTGCGCGGAACGGCGTCGCCGGCCAGCGCCTCCGCCGCGAGACGGCCGGAGATGACGCAGGCCTCCACCCCTGGCCCGGGGAAGGTCCCGCCGCCGGCCAGGCAGAGGCCGGGGATGGGCGTCTTGCAGGGCAGGGGCTGCTGCGACGGGTGAACGCCGTAGATGGCCCCGCCCGTGGTGTGCGCGTAGCGGGCGAAGGTGGCGGCGCTGGCGTCCTGGCGGTTCAGGATGTGCCTGTCCAGATCGGGGATCAGCTTGGATGCTGAGGCGATCATCGCGTCGCCTTCCCGTTTTTTACGGGCGCGGTAGTCGGGCGATTCACGGTCCCAGCCGTCGTCCGCCGGAGCAAGCCGGATCAGCGCAACCGACGCGCAGCCGGCCGGGGCCAGCGTGGAGTCATGGGATGAGGGCACGGCGATGGCCATCCTGTCCTCCAGCAGGAAGGAGATGGCCGGCAGGTTCGGCAGCGTGTCGAGTGCCAGCGTCACCATGAAGGCGGAGGCGGAGGGGCGCAGCGCGCGGCAGCGTGCGGCGTAGTCTTCGGGCAGATGCTCCGTCCCCACCAGTTCCAGCATCGTGCGGCGCACGTCGGCGTTGGAGATCACCGCCTGGGCCGTGATGCGGCGGCCTTCCGCCGTCTCCACGCCCGCCGCGCGGCCATGATCGACGAGGATGCGGCGGGCAGGGGTGCGCAGCAGAACCTCGCCGCCGTTCCGGCGGATGGACTCGGTCAGCACGTCGGCCAGACGCTGCGAACCACCTTCGGGATAGACACCGCCGTTGAAGAAATAGCCGAAGATCGGCGCCATCTGCCGGGCCCGCAGCCGGTCGGGCTGATCCGACAGATAGGGCGTCAGGCTGGCGAGCAAGCGGCGGGCGCCCTCATCCGGCACGAACTGCTCCAGCATCTCCAGGAAGCTCGCCGCCTGCCAGCGGAAGCCGTGCGGGCAGGTGCGGGCGTAGGCGCGCATGGCCTCGACGGTGCGGGGGATGTGGGGCAGGCCGGTCTCGCCGCAATCGAGAAACAGGTCGTGATAAAGGCCGCGCATTTGCTCCATGAAGGCCGCCGTTCCAGCCGCGCTGTTCGGGTATTCGCGGGCGACCATGGCGACCAGCCCGTCGGCGTCGTCCGGCAACCGGCGGAAGGCGCTGTCCATGAGAACCCCGCGATTCACCGGCTGCCAGACGATGCGGTCGGCCGCGCCGACCGTGCGCAGCAGATGGCCGATGGGGCCGCTCGGGTGGGCGCCGCTGATGTCGTGCACGCCGGCATCGAAGGTGAAACGCTGGAACGTGCCATCGGCCATGCGCACCTTCCGGTCCCAGGAGGAGCAGAAGCCGCCCGGCCGGTCGTGCGTCTCCAGCACCGTGACGCGCGCCCCGGCCTTGGCCAGCAGCGCCCCCGCGGTCAACCCGCCGATGCCGGCGCCGACGATCACCACGTCGCGGTCTGTCGGCTCCCTGGCTCCGATCACGGCGGGCGCCGGCCAGGAATAGGGATCGCGCTCCGCCAACTGGCGGGCCATGGCCCGGTTGGCGAGCCAATCGGGCAGGCGGCGGCTGGCGACGATGCCGGTCAGGGTGGCGGCCATGCTGACCGGCGCGCCGACCTGCGGGCCGAAGCCGAACGCGATTCCGCCGACCAGGAAAAGGATTCCCCACACCGCCGTGACGGCGTTGTTGACCGCCACGAACTGCGGCAGGTGCCAGTAGTCGCGCGGCCACTCGTCGCGGGCGTATTGCAGGGTGAAGGGGCTGCCCAGCGCCATGCTGCCGAAGGCCATGCCGGCGAGAACGAGGTGGATCACCAGCCCGATGTTCTCCCGCGGCCAGGACCAGCCCAGAGGCTCGACGACCGGCAGGATGGCGAAGAAGGCCGCCGCCACCAGTTCCGGCGCCTTCAACGACCCGCGCCGGTGATCCAGAGCGCACAGCGCGAGGCTGAGCAGAAGGGCTACCATGGCCGGCCACAAGCCGCCCAGCGGCTGCAAGGCACCGAAGGCGATCCAGGGGGAGAAGCCAAGGACGATACGGACGGGAGTGGTCAGTTTCATGGTCGGGCCTTCGCCAAAGCGGAAACGGGTGCGATGGCCGCCAGACTGCCCAACCCGTCCGTCTGAACCAGCGTCGTTCCGCGAACCGCCGGGAATCCTTCGCAAAGACACGGCTCCAGCATTTCGCGAAGCGCGAGTGGCAGGCGCGCGGGGCGGTGGCTTCCGAGCAATTCGATCGGGAATTCGAAACAAATCTCGGGCAGTCGCCATTCGCACCCGCCGATCACGGACATTCGCCTAAAAGGCCTGGGATCGTAATCCTCACTCCTCGGTGTTGCCATGACCACGGACACCGCGCTGGCCGGCGCGCTCCCCGTACCGCTCCCTGTGCGCAGCCGCAAGCTGCGCCTGTTCGAGCGTTGGGGGCCGGTTCACCGCGGGGCGGCCTGGATGCTGGTCAGCCTGTTTCTCTTCGCCGCCATGGACGTGCTGCAGAAGGCGCTGGTGACGCGCTATCCGGCCATGGAGGTGATGTTCTTCCGCTCCCTCTTCTCCGCCTTGCCGCTGGTGGTGGTGATCGCACGGGCGGGTGGATGGGGTGCGCTGGCGACGCGGCGACCGGTAACCCATCTGCTGCGGTCGGGCGTGGGGGCCCTGTCGGTGGTCTGCTTCATCGCGGCCTTCGGCGGCATGCCCTTCGCCGACGTCTACGCCATCAGCTTCGCCGGGCCGCTGATCGTCACCGCCCTGTCCGCCCCGCTGCTGGGGGAGGCCGTGAGCAGCCGGCAATGGGTGGCGGTGGGCATCGGATTCGTCGGCGTGATGGTGATGCTGAATCCGGGCGGCGGCATGCTGTCCGTCATGGCGCTGCTGTGCGTCGCCGGGACGCTGTGCAGCGCGCTGGCCACCATCTGCGTGCGCCGGCTGGCCAGCACGGAAACGAACGTCGCCATCGTCGCCTATTTCACGCTGGCCTGCGGCGTTCTGGGCGGGGTGGCGATGCTGCCCGACTTCGTCTGGCCGGACCTGCTGGGGCTGGCGCAGTTGGCCGGTGCCGGGCTGCTCTGCACTGCCGCGCAACTCGCCATGACGCAATCCTACCGGCTGGCCCCGGCGGCTGTGCTTGCGCCGCTGACCTACAGTTCCATCCTGTGGGCGGTGCTGTTCGGCGCCCTGCTGTTCGGGGAGCAGCCGGGCCTTGCGACACTGGTCGGCACGCTGATCGTGATGGGAAGCGGATTCGTCGTCCGGCCGGGCGGCGGTGCGCGGGCCTGACCTGCGGTTGCGGCATTGGGAATTGCCCGGCTTGCCCGGTTATTGTGCAACAATGAGCCGCGCCGACGCCCTTCCCATTGCCGACGACGACATCCGCACCGCCATCGGTTGCTTTCTGCTGGCCATCTTCCTGTTCGCGGGCATGGACACGCTGATCAAGTATCTCAGCGCGGTCTATCCCGTGGCGCAGCTGATGTTCGTCCGGTCGGCGGTGGCGCTGGTGCTGGTTGGCGGCATATCGGTGGCGCGGACCGGATGGAGCGGCCTGCGGACACGGCGTCCGTTCGCCCATGTCGGCCGGTCCTTCGCCGGCCTGATGTCCATGGCCTGCTTCTTCTACGCCTTCAAGCATCTGCCGCTGGCGGAGGTCTACGTCCTCAGCTTCGCCGGACCGCTGTTCATCACCGCCCTGTCCATGCCTCTGCTGAAGGAGCCGGTGGGCTGGCGCCGCTGGGCCGCGGTGCTGGTGGGCTTCGGCGGGGTGCTCGTGATGGCGCGGCCGGAAGCCGGCGCACCGATCCTGCCGGTGCTGGTGGGCGTAACGGCGGCCTTTTTCTACGCGCTCGCCATGATCGCCGTGCGCGGCCTGGCGCGGACGGAAAGCAACGCGGCCATCGTCGTCTATCTGCTGCTGACCACGACGGTGGTGAGCGGTATCGCGGCCATCCCCGACTGGGTGTCCCCAAGCCTGTTCGACATGGGGCTGATGCTGCTGGTCGGCACGCTGGGCGGCGCCGCGCAGGTTCTGATGACCCAGGCCTTCCGCCTCGGCCGCGCGGCGGTGGTGGCGCCCTTCGAATACACCGGGATGATTTGGGCGACGCTGTTGGGGTTCCTGGTCTTCGGCGACGTGCCGACGCCGGCCGTGCTGGTCGGGGCCGGCATCATCATCGCCAGCGGCCTCTACATCCTGCACCGGGAAACGATGAAGCGCGGCGGCTGACGCCCGAGATCAGGCGTTCGAACTCCGCCAAGCCGCGCTTGCCCATTTTCCTCAGCGTGGGCGGATCATCCCTCGGTCCGGCCTTCGGTGCCGATGCGGAAGGCGCCCCAATGCTTGCCCTTCACATAGATGGGCGCGGCGATGTCCTTCATCGACACAATCTGGCCGCCGCCCATGTCCCGTCGGTAGGTCTGGATCAGAATGGCTTGGCGGTTGCGGGCGGCGGCGAGGCCGGTGGCGTCGTCGAACATGCGGCGGTTGCGGCAGTGCGCGTTGTTCCAGATGGGGTCGTCGGGCCGTTGTGGCTCGGAGTATTTCCTGTTGTGGGTCGGCAGATAGCCGTTGCGGTCCACCGCGGCGCAGAAGATGACCCGGCGGTGACGCAGCAGCGCCTTCTCCTGAAGGTCAGCCAGCAGCCGGTCGCACAGGTCGGTGCAGGGAGCGGTGACCTGCGGTGGGTCGGTGTCGGGAATCGGCGCGTATTCGGCGGAGAAGAGGCGGTCGACGCTGATCTCGCCGCGGTCGATGGCCCCGTCGAACAGGCCGCCGATGGTCCGGGCCGTTTCCT
Source organism: Pseudomonadota bacterium (assembly GCA_023413605.1). GTDB lineage: Bacteria > Pseudomonadota > Alphaproteobacteria > Azospirillales > Azospirillaceae > Azospirillum. The sequence goes on along the minus strand of JAEZPL010000632.1, from coordinate 2,201 downwards.
GCGCCAGGGTCACCAGCTCTGAATCCGCGGCGTTCCAGCGGGTCAACGCGGTGGCAAGCCGCTGCGCGACGTCGGGGGGCAGGGGATCAAAGCGCACATGGGCGATGTCGCGTTCCGTCGCCACGATGATGCCGGTGGCCCGGCCAAGCCCCTCGATGTCCAGCCGGATGGCGTAACCGTCGGCGCTGGCGAGTTGCACCTCGCGCACCTGGCAGCCGCCACGGGAGATGTTGTCGAGCCGGCTTTGGAAGACCAGCCCGTCGACCTCCACGCGGCAGCCGATGTCGACCGCGACCCGGTCCTCGCCGCGCCGGTTGCCGAAGCGCGTGCCCCGCAGGGAGGCGGTGACGCGCCGCTTGATGCCGAAAATCTGCTTCACGAGGCCGGTGGCGTTCTCCCACAGCTCGCTCGCCTTCTTCGTCGAGCGGTCGGCCGCCTGGGCCACCTTCGCGATGCTTTCGTGGACGTTCTGCATGCTGGTGGCCATCTCGTCGGCGTTGTCCGCGATGTCGCGGGTGACGATGGCCTGTTCGGCGACGGATTCGGTGATGGAGGCGATGTCCTCCGTGACCGTCTGGACGCGCCCGGCGACGGATTCGATGGCCGTGACGGTCTGGTTGATGGAGGCCTGCATGGCCTCGATCTGGGCGCGGATGTCGCCGGTGGCGTTGTTGGTCTGGTCGGCCAGCGTCTTCACCTCGCTGGCGACGACGGCAAAGCCCTTGCCGGCGCTGCCGGCCCGCGCCGCCTCGATGGACGCGTTCAGCGCCAGAAGCCGGGTTTCCTTGGCGATCCGTTCGATCAGGGTGACGACGCTGCCGATGCGGTCCGACGCGGCGGCGAGCGTCTGCGCGTAGGCCTGCGCCTCCTGCGAACGGGTGGAGGCGTTGCGCGAACTTTCGGTCGCGTGCTCCACCCTGGCGGTGATGTCGTTGAAGGAGTCCGACAGTCCACGCGCGGCCAGCGCGATCAGACGGGCATTCATGTTGGTCTGTTCGGACGCCTCGGTGACGTGATCGCCTTCGGTCGCCACCCTGTTGGCGGCCCCCAGAACCTCGTCGGCGGCACCCTCCATGCTGGCGGCGTTGTGGCGGACGATGTCCACAGCCTCGCTCAGCTCACGCTCGAACCCTTCGGCGAACTCTTCCATCTCCGCGGTCATGTCGGAGCTGCTGACGGCCCGGTGATAGACGGACAAGGCCAGTTCCGTCTCCATCAGCACGCCGCGGATCAGCGCGCCGACCTCCGTCGCGGCCCGGTTCCGGTCGAACCGGTGGGCGCGGATGACGTGTGCGGCCATGCGCTCCAGCAGCATGGAATAGCCGGCGACGTAGTATTTCGGTATCAGGCCGGCCTTCTGGTGCGCATGTCCCAGCTTGCGCACGCGGTCCAGATAGGCGTCGTCGAAATTGGCGCTGAAGAAGGCGTTCCATTGGTCGCGGTGCGCGCGGTGGATGGCCGCGTTGCGTTCCGGATCGGACAGCAGGGCGGCCGTGCCCGGCTGTTTGGCCATGAAGGCGTAGAAGTCGTCGATGGAGGAATCGAGAACCGGCCCCATCGCCGCGCCAAGGGAGCGCAATATCTCTTCCGTGCGCGCGTCCATCCGCCAGAGATCGCGGTCCAGTTCCGTGGTGTCGGACGGTGGGATCGGCGCGGCGGCGGCGGGTTGCATCGGGTGTCCTTTTTCGACGGCCGTATCGGAATTCTTTAGTTCTTAATTGGTAATACAACTTTCAACGGTCGTCGTCCGGGATTTGTTGGATTGTTTCGTTACCAAACCGGGCGACCAATTGCCGCACGATGGCTTCAGGCTGATCGGCACAACGTTTGGGCGCCGTCGCAAGGCATGGCCATGCGGATGGGTGCCGCAACGCCGCCGCGCTTCAGGATTCGACGCACGCGCGGCAGCTGATTCTCGAAGGCGACCGTGCCGCCCTGTTCATCGACGGTGTTGCGCAGGGCCAGCAACAGGCCGATGCGCAGGCGCAGCCGCTGCTTCGGCCGGGGCGGACCTGGACATTGCAAAGCGGAAAGGAGAAATCCCCTGCGGATCCTTGCGACGCCGTGCGCATCGGTCGGTGAGGCCCTTGGCGGTGATGCGCGGTGCGATGCCCACAGAGGAATGCCCGGAAAGGCGATGCCGGGGGCGGCGTGCCGGACAGGACCATGGGAAGCCGGACGGTATCGTGGCGGTTTTGTTG
>JAEZPL010000616.1 GCA_023413605.1 Pseudomonadota bacterium | reverse complement strand
GCTGAAGAAATACGCGCCGCCGCAGGCCGCGGGCATGACCTTCTCCGAATCCGGCCCGGTGCCGGCCCAGGGCAACGTCGCGCAGCAGATCTTCTGGTACACCGCCTTCACCGCCGACATGGTGAAGCCCGGACTGCCGGTGATGAACGAGGACGGCACGCCGAAATGGCGCATGGCCCCGTCGCCGCACGGGTCCTACTGGAAGGAGGGCATGAAGCTGGGCTACCAGGACGCCGGTTCCTGGACGCTGCTGACCTCCACGCCGGTCGACCGCCGCAAGGCCGCGTGGCTGTATGCCCAGTTCACCATGTCGAAATCGGTCAGCCTGAAGAAAAGCCACGTCGGCCTGACCTTCATCCGGGAAAGCGACATCTGGGACAAGACCTTCACCGAGCGCGCGCCGAAGCTGGGCGGCCTGATCGAGTTCTACCGCTCGCCCGCCCGCGTGCAGTGGACCCCGACCGGCGTGAACGTTCCCGACTATCCGAAGCTGGCCCAGCTCTGGTGGCAGAACATCGGCGACGCCTCCTCGGGCGCCAAGACCCCGCAGGCGGCTATGGACGCGCTGGCCGCGGCTCAGGACTCCGTGCTGGAGCGCCTGGAGCGGTCGGGTGTGCAGGGCGAATGCGGACCGAAGATGAACAAGAAGGAGTCGGCCGAATTCTGGTACGCCAAGGCCGAAAAGGACGGCACCATCGCTCCGCAGCGCAAGCTTGCCAACGAGAAGCCGAAGGGCGAAACGGTGGACTATGACGAGCTGATCAAGTCCTGGCCGGCCAGCCCGCCGAAGAAGGCCGCGATGAAGTGATGGTATAACCCCGCTCCCCTTCTGGGGAGGGAGTTCGAAGCACCGGGTGAGGGGAGGGCGCAAGACGACGCGTTCGGCAAAGGCGCACTTCCCTCATCCCAACCCGCTCCCAGGTCGGGAGCGGGAGAAGAAAGACAACTGAGAGGAAGCTATGCCCGAACCCGGTCACGTCCTTGCCATCGACCAGGGCACCACATCCACACGAGCCATCGTCTTCGACCGGCATGGTCTTCCCATCGGCGTCGCCCGGAGGGAGTTCGCGCAGCATTATCCCGCCGACGGCTGGGTGGAGCACGACCCGGAGGACATCTGGCGCGACACCGTCACCGTCCTGCGCGGGGCCGTCGCGGAGGCCGGGCTGAACGCTTCCGACATCGCCGCCATCGGCATCACCAACCAGCGCGAAACCACGGTCGTCTGGGACCGCAAGACCGGGGAGCCGATCCACCGCGCCATCGTCTGGCAGGACCGGCGCACCGCCGACACCTGCCGCACGCTGGTGGAGGACGGATGCGGGCCGCTGGTCCAGCAAAAGACCGGTCTGCTGATCGACGCCTATTTCTCCGCCACCAAGGCCGCCTGGATCCTCGACCACGTTCCCGGTGCGCGGGAACGGGCGGAGCGTGGAGAACTGTGCTTCGGCACGATCGACAGCTTCCTGCTGCACCGGCTGACCGGCGGGCGGGTGCACGCCACCGACGCCACCAACGCGTCGCGCACCATGGTCTTCGACATCCACCGGCAGGATTGGGACGACGAGCTTCTGGCCCTGTTCCGCATCCCCCGCGCCATGATGCCGGAGGTGCTGGACAGCAGCGCGGAGTTCGGCGCGAGCGACCCCGACATTCTGGGCCGATCCATCCCGATCACCGGCATCGCCGGCGACCAGCAGGCGGCGACCTTCGGTCAGGCCTGTTTCGAGCCCGGCATGGTCAAGTCCACCTACGGCACGGGCTGCTTCGCGCTGCTGAACACCGGGGACAAGCCGGTGGCGTCCCGCTCCAACATGCTGACCACGGTGGCCTACCGCCTGGACGGGCGGACGACCTACGCGCTGGAAGGCTCGATCTTCATCGCCGGGGCGGCGATCAAGTGGCTGCGCGACGGGCTGGGCATCATCACCCATGCCTCGCAGACCGACGACCTTGCGACCCGCGTGCCGGACAGCCACGGCGTCTATCTGGTGCCGGCCTTCGTCGGGCTGGGCGCGCCGCACTGGGATCCGCACGCCCGCGCCGCCATCTCCGGCCTGACGCTGGACGCCGGGCCGGCGCACATCGCCCGCGCGGCGCTGGAGGCCGTGGCCTACCAGACGCGCGACCTGCGCGACGCCATGCTGTCCGACTGGCCGGCGCCCGCGAAGGCGCTGCGTGTGGACGGCGGCATGGCGGCGAACGACTGGCTCTGCCAGTTCCTGGCCGATATGCTGGACCTGCCGGTCGAGCGGCCGGCGGTGATCGAGACGACCGCGCTGGGCGCCGCGAGCCTCGCCGGGCTGAAGGTCGGCGTTTACCGCGACCAGTCGGCCCTGGCCGGCGCGTGGCGCTGCGACCGGCGCTTCGAGCCGCGCATGGAAGGCGCGAAGCGCGGCCGGCTCTATGACGGCTGGCTCGACGCCGTGGAGCGGGTGCGCCGCGGGCGCCGTACGGGAGTTGGGGAATGACGGTGGGCGAAAGCCTGGAGACTGGCTTGCGCGGCAAGCGCGTGTTGGTGACCGGCAGCAGCCGGGGCATCGGGGCGGCGGTTGGCGCCGCCCTCTCCGGGCTGGGCGCACGGGTGGCGCTGCACGGGTCGGGCAACAGCGACGCCGCGCAGAAGCTGGCGGCGGAGCTGTCGGCCGGCGGTGCGGAGGTTCATGCGTTCACCGGCGACTTCCGCGATCCCCGCGCGGTGGAAGCGGTCGTGGACGCGGCGGTGGAGGCCCTGGGCGGGCTGGACATCCTGGTCAACAACGCCGGCACCATGGTCGGAAGGGTGCCGCTCGCCACGATGGAGGATTCCTTCCTGGACGAGGTGGTGGACCTGAACCTGCGTTCGGTCATCGTCGCCTGCCGGCGTGCCCTGCCGACGCTGAAGGCGGCGGGCGGCGGGGCCATCGTGAACACCGTGTCCATCTCCGCCCGCACGGGCGGCAGCCCCGGATCGTCGCTCTACAGCGCGTCGAAGGCCTTCGTGTCGACCTTCACCCGGTCTCTGGCGGCTGAGCTGGCGCCGGACGGCATCCGCGTCAACGCGGTGTCGCCGGGCACCATCGACACGGATTTCCACCAGCGCTACTCCAGCCCGGAGAAGCTTGCCGCGACCGCCGCGCGCATCCCTCTGGGCCGGCTGGGCACGGCGGAGGACTGCGTCGGCGCCTACCTGTTCCTGGCCTCGGACGCGCTCAGCGGCTACATCACCGGGCAGGTGATCGAGGTCAACGGCGGACAGCTGATGGCGTGAAGGGGCCACAGCGTATGGCGTCCAAGCGTCTGCTGATCGTCGCGCATTGCCCATCGCCCAACACGCAAGTGCTGCGCGACGCGGTGCTGCGCGGCGCCCGCTCGCCCGACGTGGAGGGCGTGGAGGTGGTCGTTAAACCGCCGCTGGAGGCCGGGCCGGAGGATGTGCTGGCCGCGCAAGCCGTCATCCTCGGCACGCCGGAAAACCTGGGCTACATGAGCGGAGCGCTGAAGGACTTCTTCGACCGCGTCTATTATCCCTGCCTGGAGCGCACCCAGGGCATGCCCTACGCTTTGTTCGTCCGGGCGGGGCACGACGGCACGGGAACCTGCCGCGCCGTCGCCACGATCACCACCGGCCTGCGCTGGCGCGCGGTGCAGGAGCCGCTGGTCTGCCGCGGGCCGTTCCGCGAGGACTTCGCATCGCGTTGCGAGGAGTTGGGACTGTTGATGGCCGCCGGGCTGGAATCCGGCATATTCTAACACCTCTTTGGTGGGCTCTACCGGGAGGCCTATTGACGAGCACCCCGGTGCATACAGTCTCCTAGTGCAACAGCGCCGCACATCGATGGCGCGACACGAAGGAGGGGCCGATGGAGAGCAGCAAGGGCCGTCCGTGTTGGCACGGCGAGGTCAAGACGGTCGGGACCGTCACGGTGACCGACGATACGACCGGCAAGTCCGTTCAGCTTCCGCTGTTGGAAGGCACGACCGGGCCGCGCGTCATCGATATTCGCAAGCTCTACGCCGCGACCGGCTGTTTCACCTTCGACCCCGGCTTCACCTCCACGGCGAGCTGCGAGTCGGCCATCACCTACATCGACGGCGACCAGGGCATCCTGCTGCATCGCGGCTACGCCATCCAGGATCTGGCGGAGCACTGCGATTACCTGGAGGTCTGCTACCTGCTGCTGAACGGCGAGTTGCCGAACCCGCAGCAGAAGGAGGAGTTCTCGCGCACCATCACCTACCACACCATGGTGCACGAACAGCTGGCCCGCTTCTACAGCGGCTTCCGCCGCGACGCGCATCCCATGGCGGTGATGTGCGGCGTGACCGGTGCGCTGTCGTCCTTCTACCACGACTCGACCGACATCTTCGACCCGAAGCAGCGCATGATCGCGGCGCACCGGCTGGTGGCGAAGATGCCGACCATGTCGGCCATGGCCTACAAATATTCGGTCGGCCAACCCTTCATGTACCCGCGCAACGACCTGAGTTACGCGGAGAACTTCCTTTACATGACCTTCGGCACGCCCTGCGAGCCGTGGCGGGTCGATCCGGTCCTGGCCCGCGCCATGGACAAGATCTTCATCCTGCACGCCGATCACGAGCAGAACGCCTCCACCTCCACGGTGCGCCTGGCCGGATCGTCCCACGCCAACCCCTTCGCCTGCATCGCGTCGGGCATCGCGGCGCTGTGGGGACCCGCGCACGGCGGCGCCAACGAGGCGGTGCTGAACATGCTCGACCAGATCGGTTCGGTCGACCGCATTCCGGAGTTCATCAAGCGGGCGAAGGACAAGAACGATCCGTTCCGCCTGATGGGTTTCGGCCACCGCGTCTACAAGAACTATGACCCGCGCGCCAAGATCATGCGCCAGACCTGCTACGAGGTTCTGGACGTTCTGGGCATCAAGGACGAGCCGCACCTCGCCATCGCGATGGAGTTGGAGAAGATCGCGCTGGAGGACGAGTATTTCGTCGAGAGGAAACTGTACCCGAACGTCGACTTCTATTCCGGCATCATCCTGAAGGCGATGGGTTTCCCGACCAGCATGTTCACCGTTCTGTTCGCGTTGGCCCGCACCGTCGGCTGGATCTCCCAGTGGAAGGAGATGATGGAGGATCCGGAACAGAAGATCGGCCGCCCGCGCCAACTCTACACCGGCAACCCCGGCCGCGCGTTCGTTCCGCTGAACAAGCGGGGGTAAGGGCAGTCTTCATTCCCTCCTTTATTCCCTCTCCCCTCCGGGGAGAGGGAACTGGAACTCACCCCACGGTCACCCGGTAACTCAACACCTGTTCCTCGCCCGGCGCGAGGTGCATCAGGCCGGGCTTCTCCTCGAACGGTCCGTCGAAGTCGGTGGGGGAGGCATAGCCGTGCCAGGGTTCGATGCACAGGAAGTCGGCGCCGGTCGGCTTCGACCAGCTGCCCAACTCCTTGAAGCCCTCCCACGACACGGTGATGGCGGGCGCACCGGGCGCACCAGGGGCGCTGAAGCGGACGGAGCGGCTGACCGGGCGGTCCAGGATCACCGCGTCGGCGGCGAACAGACCTTCGTTCAGGCGCAGGCGCTTGCCCTGGATGGGCGTGGGCTCCGCGTCGGGCGTCAGCAAGCCGCCGTCCACGCGGCGGATGGGGGCAGGTTCGTCCGCCTCGAACTCCAGATCATGCGCCTCCTTGGGCAGGCCATCGACCAGCGGCCAGCGAAAGGCGGGATGCGCGCCGACGGAGACCGGCAGAACCTCCGTTCCCGGATTGGACAGGTGGTGGCGTACGACCAGCGAGTCGCCCTCCAGCGCGAAGGTCAGGTCGAACCGGAAGGCGAAGGGGTACAGGTCCCGCGTCTGGGCGTCGTCGGTCAGAGACAGGCGGCAACGGGTGTCGGAATGCTCCGCCCAGGCGAACCGGCGGTCGCGGGCGAAGCCGTGCTGGGTCATCCGGTAGGACTTGCCGCCGTGCAGCAGCCGGTCGTTCTTCAGCCGGCCGACGATGGGGAACAGCACGGGTGCGTGCCGTGGCCATGCGGGGCCGGCCTGCCACAGAAGCTCCCGCCCCCCGGAATCCTTCAGGGAGCAGAGTTCCGCGCCGTCGGCCTTGATGGTGGCGCTGATGCGCCCGTTGTCGAGCGTGTGCCGGTCCATGCGGGCGTCCTTTCTCCGTCGTTAGGCGTTTAACGGGATATTCAGTGGGGCGGATAGATAGCGGTGATGCCCTCTATGATGGTCTGGGCGGCCAGCGCCGCCAGCACGATTCCGAGCACGCGGCTGACCGTGTGGATCACCGTGCGGCCGAGCAGTTTGTTCACCGCATCGGCGATGATCAGCAGGACGGTGACGCTGGCGATGGTGACCGCGGCGGCGGACAGCACCATGCCTTGGCCGGCCAGGGACTCGCCGTAGCGGTCCATCAGCAGCAGGGTGGAGGTGATGGCGCCCGGCCCGGCGATCAGCGGGATGGCCAGCGGGAAGACGGCGAGGTCCTGCGCCTCCTCCTCCGTCCGGGCCTCGTCGGCCGCGCGCTCCTTGCGCTCGGCCCGGCGCTGGAACAGCATCTCGAAGGCGATCCAGAACAGCAGCGCGCCGCCCGCGATGCGGAAGGCCGGCATGCCGATGGACAGCGCGTTCAGCACGATTTCGCCCAGATAGGCGAAAAAGACGATGATGGCGAAGCTGATCAGGGTGCCGCGAAGCGCAATGGTGCGCTTGCGTGCGCCGTCGAATCCCCGCGTCAGGCCGAGGTAGATCGGCACGAGGCCGATCGGATCCACGACGACGAGAAAGACCACGAGCGCGCTGACAAAATCTTCCAAGTGCCGAACTCCAGGTGCGAAAGGGGGCTCGGTGCCGCCCTGCGGGACGCGTTGGCAGAGAGTTCCCTGTTAGCAAAACGGGCGCCCCCCGCCAACGGCGCGACGTCCGAAACGGAGAGGCGCGAACCGCCTGCCGTGCGCGGACCATTGCGCGCGCAACGTCGGACGCCCACATGTTGATACACCGTCCGCATGACAGCGGCACACCGTATTCCGTGCTGGCGTGGGCCGTGTAGAAGGATATAATCATTCCAAGATTCAAAAATTTTCCTGTCCCGGAGCGCAGGCTTTGAGCAAGACCGTAATCGTCGTTGACGACAGCAAGCTGTCCCGCATGCATGTCCGCGGCATAATACTTCGCAACCGGCCCGACTGGTCGATTGTGGAAGCTGCGAACAGCGAGGAGCTTTATGCGAAGCTTGCCGAAAGTGATATCCATATAGCCATAATTGACTTCAATATGCCCGGCGACAACGGGCTGGACGCGGCCAAGCGGCTGCGCGAGGCGCGGCCGGACATCCACATCGCGATCATCACGGCCAACGCCCAGGATTCGGTCGTGTCGGGCATCCGCGAACTGGGCGCCGCCTTCATGCCGAAGCCGCTGGACGAGGAACAGGTGGCCCGCTTCCTCACGGCCTCCGACCTGCCGCGCCGCCCGCCCTCCGGCAAGGCCGGGTGATGGCCCCCGACCTCGACGACCTTGAGCGTGACGCCCTGGCGGAACTGGGCAACATCGGCGTGGCGAAGGCCTCGACCGCGCTCAGCCGCATGGTCGGCGGGCCGGTGTCGATCTCCGTGCCGACCGTCGAAATCGTATCGGGCAGCCGGGTCCTGACGGTGCTGGAGGCCGACCTGCCGGGGCCGCTGGTCGCGGTGGCGGAACGCTTGTCGGGCACCTTCCGGGGATCGGCCATCCTTCTTCTGCCGGAGCGCAGCAGCCTGCCCCTGGCGAGCGCCGCTCTGCCGCCGGACGTGCCGAAGGAGCACGCGGAGGAGTTGGAGGACGAAGCCCTGGCCGAGGTCGGCAACATCGTCCTGAACAGCTGCCTGTCGTCGATGGCCAACCTGTTGGGGGCCGGGATCGGCACCACGCTTCCGCGAATCCTGCGCGGCCCCGTGCCGCTGGTGCTGGAGACCTGCTGCGTGGACACGGGCGTCGAGTCATGGGCGATCCTGTTCCACGTCAAGCTCCGCGCCGACACGCACGACGTGTCGGGTGAGATCGTGCTGGCTTTGGACGCGGATTCCTGCGCCGAGCTGAAGGCCATCATCGGGCGCTACATCGGCCGGATTCTGAACTGAACGAACCAATCATAAAGCCGCGGCATACGGGGCGAGGGGCATAGCATCATGGCATTGGTCAAGAAGAAGCAGATCGATTCGGCGCGTGGGGCTCGTGATGCGACGGATGCCGACGGGAACGGCACTCCCGGCGGCACCCCCGGCGGCACTCAGAACGGCGTTGCCGCACCGACCGCCGCCCTGGCGGACGCCGGGCCCGACCGGCGCGCCGCCGAGGTGCGTCGCAAGGTGCGCGCGGGAAACCGGCGCCGCAAGGCGGCCGAAGGCATCGCGGCGGCGGCGAACGAACTGGCCAGCGGCGTCGCGCAGGCGGCTGCCGCGGCGGAGGAACTTCGCAAGGCGATGGAGCAGGTCGCCGCCGGTGCCGAAGAGGCCGCCAGCGCCACCCAGCAGTCGCAGCGGATGATCGACCGTGCCGCCTCCCTGATCGGCAAGGCGCGCAGCAACGCCGAATCGTCGCTCAGCCGTGTCGAGGCGCTTCAGCTGGTGGTGAAGGAGGTCAGCGCCCAGGTCCTCGGCTCCGTCGAGGGGCTGATCCGCGCCGCCGAACGGCAGGAGGCCGCCGTGGCGCTCGTGCGCGACCTGGAACGGCAGGCGGCGGAGATCGGCACGATCGTCGGCGGCGTCGCCGCCATGGCCGACCAGACCAACCTTCTGGCCCTGAACGCCGCCATCGAGGCGGCCCGCGCGGGCGATGCCGGCAAGGGCTTCGCCGTGGTCGCCGACGAGGTGCAGGCGCTGGCCGAACGGTCCGAGCGCTCGGCCAACGACATTCAGAAGATGGTCGCGGAAATCCAGGGCGTGGTGGGCGGCATCGTCGCGGGCATCGTCGCCTCCGCCGACGCGGCGAAGGCCGAGGTCGAGCGCGGCCGATCCATCGCCGGGCAACTCGACGCGGTGCGCAGCGACATGGGCTCCATCGCCCGCGGCGCGCAGGACACCATCAAGGCCGCCATCGAGGCCGACATCGCTTCCCGCGAGGCGCAGCGCGGTGCCGAAAACATCGCGTCGGCCGCGGAGGAACAGGCGGCGGCGAGCGAGGAAGCGCTGAAGACCGTGGGGCAGCAGGCCGAAGCCCTGGCGCAGAGCGAGCAGGCCGCCGGCCAGCTGTCGGAACTGGCCGACGACCTGTCCGGCAGCACCGACGTTCAGCGCGCCTCGAACGAGCTGGCCTCCTCGGCCGAGCAGCTGTCCGCCGCCATCGAGGAAATCAACCGCGCCGCCGCCCAGATCATGGCGGCGATCACCCAGATCGCCCGCGGGGCCCAGGCGCAGGGGGCCGCGACCCAGCAGTCCGGTGCGGCCATCGCCCAGATCGAGGCCAGCGCGCGCCTTGGCCAGAGCCGCGCGGAGGAAGCCCTGCAGCGCTGCACGGCGATGGAAACGCTGCTCGGCGGAACGCAGCAGATGGTCGGCAGCCTGTCCGGCGGCGTGCGGCAGGCCGTGGTTTCCGGCCGTCAGACGGTCGAGCGGATCGGCGACCTGGATCGTGTCGGCCGGCGCATCGACAAGGTGGTGGACGCCATCTCCATCATCGCCATCCAGACCGGGATGCTGGCCGTCAGCGGCTCCATCGAGGCGGCGCGCGCCGGTGATTTCGGGCGCGGCTTCACCGTCGTCAGCAACGACATCCGCAACCTCGCCCGCGACAGTTCGGAAAATGTGGAGCGGGTCAAGGACATCGTCCGCAGCATCCAGGACCAGATCGCCCGCGTCCGGCGGGACATCGAGGATATCACCACCACCACCGAGCAGGAATCCATCCGCCACCAGGAATTCGCCGCCAGTCTGACCGGAGCCATCGCCGATCTTCAGACGGTGACCGAGGGCAGCCGCGAGATCGTGGCGAACGCGGCTGAGGTGCAGCGCGCCGTGGCCGAGGCGCAGAAGGGTGTGGAGCAGATCGCGTCGGCGGCGACGCAGGCCAACCTTTCCGCCAACGAGGCCGCCAAGGCGGCCCGCGAACAGGCGAAGGGCGCGGAAGAACTGGCCGCCGCCATCGAGGAGATCGCCGCCATGGCCGATGAACTGCAGGGCGCCGGCTGACCGGGCGAAGCCGTGGGAGAAGGCGCATGGCAGCGCTCATGAGTCGGGACGGCCGACGGTCGTTCGTCACTTTCGACGTCGGGGGAATGGCCTTCGCCATTCCGCTGGACGAGGTGCTGGAAATTTTGCGCCCGCCGGAGGTGGTGCGGGTGCCCCTGGGGCCGCCCAGCCTGGAAGGGCTGGCGCGCAGGCGGGGCGCCGTGCTGCCGATCATCGGCCTGCGCCGCATCCTGGGATTGGACGGCGGCGAGATCGACGGGGCGACGCGCCTGCTGGTCGTCCGCCACCGCGGGCAGCCGGTCGGCCTTCTGGTGGACCGCATGGCGGGCCTGTCCAGCGTCGGGGACGACCGCATCACCGCCGTCGATGGGGCGGTGGAAGGGACGGATTCCGCGATCGACGAGGCGTTTCTGGCCGGCGTGATTCGGGATGCGGCGGAGCAGGGCGGGGCCTTCATCCTCGACACCGGTCCGGTGATCGAGCGGCAGTTTGCCGATCTCGGCCGCGTTGCCGGCCCCATGGGAGGTGCGGGTGGCGCGCTGGGCGACGCGCCGCGTTCCGCGGCGGGATCCGTCGCCGTTCTGGACGAGGAACGGCTCGTCGTGTTCGGGGTTGCGGATCAGGAGTTCGCGCTGCCCGTCGCCGCCGTTCAGGAAATCGTCGCTCAGCCGGCGTCGGTGACCCGCGTGCCGCGTGCCCGCGCCCATCTTCTGGGCGTGATGACCCTGCGCGATACGCTGTTGCCGTTGGTGGGACTGCGGGATCTGTTCGGGCTTTCGGGGGATCAGACCGCGGCGCGCGCGCAAAAGGTAATCGTGGTCCGGACGGAAGAAGGGCTGGTTGGCGTCGTCGTGGATGGTGTGCGTGAAATTTTACGGATTCCGCGCGGGCGGATCGACCCTGTTCCACCGTTGATGGCGCGGGAGGCGGAGTTCGAGGACGTCGCCGGGATCGCGCGGGTTGACGGTGTGCGCCTGATCTCGGTGCTTTCGGCGTCCCGGATGTTCCGCCACGGCGCGGCGCTTGGCACCGGTTCCCAAGGGAGTGGTCAAGGGACCGGCCAAGGGAGTGGAATGCAGGAAAGGGGGATCGACATGGCGGATGCCGAGACGACGGGGCGAACCGTGCCCTTCGTGGTGTTCCGGCTCGCCGGTGCGGAATATGGGCTGCCCGTGGCGTCGGTGCAGGAGGTTCTACGCCGGCCGGAGGTTCCCACCCCGCTGCCCAACGCCCCCGATTTCGTTCGCGGCGTCATCACCCTGCGTGGCGCCGTGCTGCCGCTGATCGACCAGCGCCGTCTGCTGCGCCTGCCGGAAAACGGGACTGGTGCCGGGGACCGGGCGCGGGTGGTGGTGATCGTCGCCGGGGCGGCGCGGGCCGGGCTGATGGTGGACGGCATGGCCGGGATCCTCAACGTGCCGGAAGACCGCATCGAAACGGCCCCGGTCGTTTCGCAGGCGCAGCATCGGCTGATACGACGCGTAGCCGCGCTGGATGATCCCGACGCTCCGGACGGGCGGCGGATGATCCTGCTGATGGACCCAGGCGAACTGCTCGACATGGACCAACTGGCCGCCCTTCTCGTCGCGGCGTGAGTCATGGCGAAAGTTCTGGTCGTTGATGATTCGGTGCTGATGCGGCGGCGCATCGCCGATATCCTGAGCGCCGCCGGCTTCACCGTCGAGACTGCGGCCGACGGGGCGGAGGCGCTGGCGCGCCTGCCCGCCTTCGATCCGGACGTGATCACGCTGGACGTGACCATGCCGGGCATGGACGGGATCACCTGCCTGAAGCGCATCATGGTCCAGCGCCCCAGGCCGGTGGTGATGGTGTCCGCCCTGACGGCCGAGGGCGCCGACGTGACGCTGGAGGCCCTGCGGCTGGGCGCGGTGGAGGCCGTGCAGAAGCCATCCGGCCTCGGCGCCATCAGCCGCATCGCGGACGAACTGGTGGACACGGTGCGCGCCGCCGCTTCGTCCCGCCCGCGCCGGGTCCAGGGGTTGCGGGAACGTCTGCGCCTTGCCCGGTCGCTGATCGCCGGGGAGGATTTCGTCGCCGACGGCACCGCCGACGGAAACGCGCAGCCGGTGATCGCGGCGGACGCCGAGGCGGACACCGGAGGATTGGTGCTGATCGGCGTGTCCACCGGCGGGCCGAGCACGCTGGAGGACATCCTGCCGGCGCTGCCGGCCGACTTTCCCTGGCCGGTTGTCGTCGCCCAGCACATGCCGGCCAACTTCACCGGCCCGCTGGCGCGGCGGCTGGACGATCATTGCGCCTTGTCGGTGGTGGAGGCCGCCGCGCCGACCCCCCTGGAGCCGGGGACCGTCTGCATCGCCCGCGGCGGCGCCGACGTCGTGGTGGTCCGCCGGGGCGGGCGGCTGCTCGCCCAGCCGGTGCCGGCGGCGGAGGAACGGAACTGGCACCCCAACGTGGACCGGCTGGTGGAAAGCGCCATGCGCGCCGTGTCGCCGTCCCGGCTGGTCGGCGTGCTGTTGACCGGCATGGGCTACGATGGTGCGGCGGCGATGGCCGACCTGCGCCGTCTCGGCGGGCGGACCATCGCTGAATCGGAAGACAGCGCCGTGGTGTTCGGCATGCCGCAGGAACTGATCCGGCGCGAGGGCGCCGACATCGTCCTGCCCTCAGACCGCGTGGCGCACCAGCTGGTGCGATGGGCGAAATCATAGTCCCTTTCCCGCATGGGCGGGGCGGGCGTTCCGGTGCTTGGAAGGACATGCGTCATGGCTTTGGTCAAGGCCCGCAAGACGGGCATGCCGTCGCCGGTGGAGGATGCCGGCGACCCGCTGGTCAGGCTGGCCGACGC
>JAEZPL010000610.1 GCA_023413605.1 Pseudomonadota bacterium | reverse complement strand
TCCTTCGCGCCTGGGTTCGTCGCGTCCACAAGGCGCTTGGTGATCTTCTCCGGCATGCCGCCCCCGGTGATTGCTGATAGCTTTCAGCAATCGTACAGCAATCACTTGGACGCAACAATCACCAGCAACCATCAACAAAGCAGCGCTAAAAATGGCGGAATTCCTGGGGAAAATCGACGCCACCCTACCCCCGTCAACGCTGGATCACCTGATTTGTAAACCGAAGGTCGCGGGTTCGAGCCCTGCAACCGGCACCATTCCAGCGGCACCATCCCGCAGCAAGCGGGAACCCCGCCGCGCAGTCCCGGTTGGTACGGGGGAGCTTCGACCTCCCCCTCACGACAACCAGCCGAGAGTTTGCGCATGCCCCAGCAGCCCCAGGATCGTTCCGTCAATCCCCCGAACGCGGAGGCCCAGCGCCTGCGCGACTCCATCGACAAGGGGTTGAGTGGCGACAAGGTGCCGGCCGCCGACCCCGCCGCCGCACCGCTCGGCACCGATGACGAGGCCGCCGGCACCCGCCCGCCGCCGGAGATCGCCACGGACGCCGTCGTTCCCAAGGACCAGCGCACCCCGCCCGGCCACGCCAAGGGCGACGACGCCTTCATGCCCGGCGATTACCGCAACCGGGACAAACGGAACGCGTGACCATAAAGAAAGTCCCTCTCCCGTGAAGGGAGAGGGAACCATGGTTCAACCGATTAACTCGCCATCTATGCATCGGCCCCCGGACACCGGGGCCATCAATGACTTTACCGGCGGCACTGCGGCGCCGGCATGCACGGCACGGCGATCAGAAGTAACGCTCCGGCACGCGCAGCACGTCATCGGGCATCACGGGTGTGGTGATCGGGGCCCTGCGCAGTTGCTTCTTCGGATCGGCACCGCGGGTGATCAGCACATAGTCTTCCTTGGCGCGGTAGGTGTAGCCACCGGCCATGGCGACGGCCGACAGCGCGGTCATGCCGTTGACGTACTGGTATTGGCCGGGGTTGCGGACCTCGCCCAGAATGAAGAAGGGCCGGTGGTTCAGCACCTCGACGCTGACCTTGGCGTCACGGACGTAACCCTGCGACAGCCGCTTGGAAATGTCGGTCTCCAGTTCCCGCGTCGTGCGGTCCTTGGCCGGCACTTCTCCGATCAGCGGCATGGCGACCTTGCCGGAGCCGTCCACGCGGAACTCGCCCGAGAGCTGCTCCTCGCCGAAGACGATGACCCGCAGCGCGTCGCCGGAGCCCAGACGGTAATCCGTCACTTGGGCGACTTCGCCCGTTTCGGGAGGTGCATCCATGCCGGCGCAGCCGACCATTGCGGCGGCGATCGCGGTCAATCCGAGCGCGCGGAACACGTGACGTCGATTCATCCCTTAACCTTCCCTGGCTCGTGAGGACAACGGGACAGGGCTTCCTTCCCGGAAAGCCCGGCCCCTCGGCGGTCTCGGAGGGAGACTAGCAACTCACACGCGCTTGGGAAAAAGTGGAGAGGAAGTAACGCCAACGGAGGAAAAGGATTCGCGCCTCTGTATAGGCCCCAAAGAAAAAGGGCGCCCGCCAGTCGACGGACGCCCTTTTGCTGAAGTCTGAAGGGACGGCTTACAACTGACCGCCGACGCGGAGATAGACCAGATTGTCGGAGTAATCGAAGCCACTGAGGTTCGAATTACGCTTTTCGTAAGTGTAGCCGCCGTTCAGGAACAGGTAGCGGTTCAGCTGATAGCTGGCGCCGGCACCCAGCGTGTAGACGTTGTCGGTGCGGTCCACGCCGTTGAAATCGTCCTGGCGCCACTGGGCGCGGGCGTTCAGCAGCACGGTGCGCAGCAGTTCGTGATCCACGCCCAGAGCGACGACCGTGCGGTTGTAGCTGGAGGCCTGCTGGGTGCCCAGCGTGAAGGTTGATTCGCGCACCTGCCGGCTGATCGAACCCGTGACAGTGGTCAGCTGCGTGACCGACCAGTTCAGACGACCGCCGATGGCAAGGCCGCTGAAGTCCTTCAGGGAAGGATCGTCGTACTTCTTGTTCAGATAGCCGGCGTAGAACTCGCCGGTGATCAGGCCGGTCAGGTCGGTGGACAGACCGCCGACCACCTCGTAGCCGTCCGAGTCGCGGTTGACGCCGCCGAAGTCCGGGGTCAGGCGGTAGCGGGTCCAGGAGTAGGTGCCCTGGACGAAGGCCTCGTAGCCGGCCATGAACTCATAGCCGACGCGGCCGGTGGTCGCGTAATCCCAGCGGTCGCGGTCCTCCTGCGACTCCTTCACGCCGGTGGTCAGCTGCGCATCATCGTAGGAGGTGTAGTGGGCGAGGCCCGACAGGCGGAAGCGCAGGCGGTTGAAGCGCTGGTTGTAGGCGAGGTCACCGCCGCTGGTGTAGTAATTCACCGGCTCGGCAAAGCGCGACGTGCCCGTCGAGGTCTGGATGTCCGGATCCGAGCGACCCTCGTGGTCGCGGCGGTTGAAGAGCAGGGCGCTGATCGACGAGTCGCGGGAGAGGTCGTAGCGACCGTCGGTCTGCACGCGGTAGTCCGCGTAATTTTCACTGGTGAAGTCGAAGTACCGGCCGATGTTGCCTGCGGCCGAGAAGTTCAGCGCGTGATTGTTGAAGTCGGAGCGGACGTCGACGCGCGGCTGGGTGACCCAGATGAAGTCGTCCTTGGTGTTGTTCTCGGTCGCGAAGACGTTGCTTTCATAGGTCACGCCGGTTTCCAGCCGCGGCAGGATGGTGAACGACCCGGCGCGGACGCCGAGCTGTTCGACCTCCGCACGGCGGCGCTCCAGCACGGTCTCGCCGCGCTGCAGTTCCTGGGCGTTCGCGGGCTTGGACGCGGGCAGCGCCGTCAACACGGTCGAGGCGAGCGCGAGGGCGAGGAAGGACAGGGAACTGGGCTTCATGGGTCACCGCGCTAGGCTGAAATCAGTGGTCGTATCAATCGCACGGCCGAATGGCCGGGGAATTGTGCAATTGCCGCTCCGGCGGAGGCGGACAGTCGCTGCAAAGACAACTCATGGCGTGATGTCAGTGCAACAGTGAAGCCGGAGGGCCAGGGTTTTTGCCCGTTCGTGTGTTGTTGGCGCAACAAGACTTGCGTCAGACGCGCGAACTATTGCTTCGCGCCCTAACGTTTAGAACAAAGGTCATACAACGGATGCCCCAAGTCGCGGCCTGTGCTCGCCCGACCACAGAACTTGCCCGACGCAACGCACCGAATCGATGCGACAGCGCCCGCCGCCGCTTGGGAATCGAAGCTGGAAATCGGGACCGGAAACCGAAGACGCGGGAACCGCAAGCCGAGCCTTCGGTTCACAGGGCAGTTTCCGGATGATTGCAAAGCAGGGAAAGCCCGTCATGGCCAAGCATCTCGACACCCCGCCGCCCCCCAAGTCTCCCCGGCTTCCGAACGATGACCGCATGCCGCCCTACTCGCCCGGGGGTGTTCCGGCGCCCGATGGCGCTCTGCCGAAATCCGAACGCGAGAAGACTCCGCCGCCGGATACATACCCGCCTAAGCAGAATCCGTAATTGAAATACGGTCTTGATCGCTGGTAACACCAGAAACCGACCAACCAGGTGAAACTCAGTCGCAATTCAGAACAGAAACCGTATAGACCCTTCACCGCTTTTTGGTAACGAATGCTTTAGGTTATTAAAATGTGAACGGCACAAACTGTGGCTCTATGCCGCAGCAGCGAACGTTGCCCTTTGGAAATTGCTTCCATAGGGTTTTGTCAGAAGCGCACAGCATTTGGCTTAGATTCGAAGCATATCTCGAGTCGACGCCCGCGGCCGGTGCCAAGGCTTGGGATGCCCTGTTTTGGGATGCCAGGATTTGGATCAGGCCGCATGGGCCGAGCCGGATGGACGCTGCGCTCCACTGACCCTTTGCCCACGCCTGTCGCAGGGCGCCGGCACCGCAACGCTTCGTGTGCGCACATGGACCACATTGGCTCAACCATGCCCGACGACTATCTGCTCGGCGAGCAGGTGCATTATCGCCTCCGCAGGGCGCACCAACGTGCGTCTTCCATCTTCATGGACGTCATCGGCGACGTGCAGCTGACCCCAACCCAATGGGCCGCCCTGGTGACGCTGCGGACCGAGGGTGCGCTGTCGCAGAACCAGCTCGGCCGTCTCACCTACATGGATCCGGCGACGACCCAGGGCGTCATCCTCCGTCTGGTCGAGCGCAATCTGGTGGAACGCCACCCCGATCCGCAGGACCGTCGGCGCACCAGCGTCCGCCTGACGCGTTCCGGCCAGTCTCTGGTCGGCGCGCTGATCGTCAACGCGACCGAGGCCCACAACCGCACCTTGGAGCCGCTGTCGGCTGAGGAGCGGGCGACGTTCCTCACCCTGCTGTCGCGCCTGATGTAACGCCGCCCGGCGGTTATGCGACCGTCTCCCCTGCGGGCAGCCACGGGCGGTCGGCTCAAGGGACGTATGCAAAGGGCGAATCCTGGGGGCGGATCCCGGGGGCGGATTCAGGCAGCGGATTCAGGGGACGGAACTCGGCGCAACGGAACGGTGACTTTTGCCGTGGGTTTGCTATGAACGCAGACATTGCGTTCACGCAGTCGCCGCGCCGCCGTTGCACATGGTTGCGCCGCAGCTTTCGCCAACCGCGCCGGGTAACCGCAAGACCATGAACCGCCGCCACACCCTCGTGCTGCTGGGCGCCGCCGCGCTCTTCGCCGCCGCGCAGCCCACCATCTCGCATGCGCAATCCTCAAGCGGGCAATCTTCCGGCGCGGAACCGATTCGCGTCGGCGAGATAAACAGCTACACCGGCCTGCCGGCCTTCACGATTCCCTACCGCCAGGGCTGGCAGCTCGCGGTGGAGGAGGTGAACGCCGCTGGCGGCCTGCTGGGCGGCCGCAAGCTGGAGGTCATCTCCCGCGACGACGCCGGCAAGCCCGACGATGCGGTGCGCGTGGCGCAGGAGCTGATCAGCAACGAAAAGGTGGCGCTGCTGGCGGGCACCTACTTCTCGCATGTCGGCCTCGCGGTGGCGGATTTCGCCGCGCGCAACAAGGTGCCCTTCGTCGCGGCGGAGCCGCTGACCGACGCCATCACCTGGAACAAGGGCAACCGCTACACCTTCCGCCTGCGCCCCAGCACCTACATGCAGGCGTCCATGCTGGTGGAGGAGGCGGCGAAGCTGCCGGCCAAGCGCTGGGCCACGGTGGCGCCGAACTACGAATACGGCCAGTCGGCCGTCGCCTGGTTCAAGCAGCTGCTGAAGGAAAAGCGCCCGGACGTGGAGTTCGTGGCCGAACAATGGCCGGCCCAGGGCAAGCTGGAGGCCGGGCCGACGGTGCAGGCCCTGGCCGCGAGCCGGCCGGACGCGATCTTCAACGTCACCTTCGGCGCCGACCTCGCCAAGTTCGTGCGCGAGGGCGAGGGGCGCGGCCTGTTCCGCAACCGCTCCGTCGTCAGCCTGCTGACCGGCGAACCCGAATATCTGGAACCGATGAAGGACGAGGCGCCGGAAGGCTGGATCGTCACCGGCTATCCCTGGGAGCAGATCGACACGCCGGAGCACAAGGCCTTCCGCGACGCCTACCAGAAGCGCTTCAACGAGCCGCCGCGCCAGGGCTCCGTCGTCGGCTACGCCACCTTCAAGGCGATCGCCGCCGCTGTGGAGAAGGCCGGCTCCACCGATCCGGAAAAGCTGGTGGACGCGCTGTCCGGCCTGTCGCTGACCAGCCCCTTCGGCCCGATCACCTTCCGCGCGAGCGACCATCAGGCGACCATGGGCGCCTATGTCGGCAAGACCGTCGTGAAGGACGGCCGCGGCACCATGGCCGACTGGCGCTACGCCGATGGCGTCAACTACCTCCCCTCCGACGAGGCCGCCCGCAAGCTGCGGGCGGAGTGAGCGGCATTCTCCCCCTCTCCCGGCCCAGCTGGGAGAGGGGTTTGATCGGGAGCCCCGATGTCCTTCTACCTCGTCCAGTTCCTCAGCGGCCTTGCCGCGGCGGCGACGCTGTTCCTGGTGTCGTCGGGGCTGACCATCGTGTTCGGCGTGACGCGAATCGTGAATTTCGCGCACGGCTCCTTCTACATGCTGGGCGCCTACATCGGCTGGAGCCTGATCGAGCGCTGGGGGTCCACGCCGCTGGGTTTCTGGGGCGGGGTGGCGCTGGCGTCGCTCGGCGTCGGGCTGCTCGGCGCGCTGATGGAGGTCGGACTGCTGCGCCGCCTCTACCGCTCGCCGGAGCTGTTCCAGCTTCTCGCCACCTTTGGCGTCGTGCTGATCGTGCAGGACGCCACCTCCTACGTCTGGGGCGCGGAGGATCTGCTGGGCCGCCGCGCGCCGGGGCTGAAGGGATCGGTGGACATCCTGGGCCAGCCGTTCCCTCTCTACGATCTCGTGCTGATCGGGTTGGGGCCGCTGGTGCTGGGCCTGCTGTGGCTGCTGTTCAACCGCACCCGATGGGGCACGCTGGTCCGCGCGGCGACGCAGGACCGGGAGATGACCTCCGCCCTGGGCGTCAATCCGGCCCGGCTGTTCACCGGCGTGCTGTTCCTGGGGTCCGCACTCGCCGGGCTGGGCGGCGCGTTGCAGGTCCCGCGCGAGGCGGTGAACCTGCACATGGACATGTCCATCATCGTGGAGGCCTTCGTCGTCGTCGTGGTCGGCGGCATGGGCAGCCTGACCGGCGCCTTCGTCGCGTCCCTGCTGATCGGCCAGTTGCAGGCCTTCGGCATTCTGGTCTTTCCACAGATCACCCTGGTGCTGGTGTTCCTGTTCATGGCGGTGGTGCTCGTCATCCGCCCCTACGGCCTGCTCGGCCGGGCGGAAGAGGCTCCGCCCACCGCGGCCAGCCCCGGCCCGCCGCTGGTCGCCGCGATCGGCTGGGGGCGCTGGGCGCCCGCCCTGCTCCTGGCGCTGCTCGCCGCCGTTCCGCTCGCCGCGGGCGACTACGCGCTGATCGTGCTGACGGAGGTGGTGATCCTCGCCCTGATGGCGGGCAGCCTGCATCTTCTGATCGGGCTTGGCGGGCTGGTGTCCTTCGGGCACGCGGCCTATTTCGGGCTCGGCGCCTATGGGGCTGCGCTGCTGGTCAAGCATCTGGCGGCGCCCATGCCGCTGGCGCTGGCCGCCGCCCCCCTGCTGGCCGGGGCCGGGGCGCTGGCGGCCGGCTGGTTCTGCGTGCGGCGGTCGGGGTTGTACTTCGCCATGCTGACGCTGGCCTTCGCGCAGATCGCGTGGTCGGTGGTGTTCCAATGGTATGGCTTCACCGGCGGCGACAACGGCATCCTGGGCGTCTGGCCGCCGGAATGGGCGGCGGGCAAGGCCGCCTATTACCTGCTGACGCTGGCGCTGTCCGGCGGCGCGCTGTTCCTGCTGCGCCGCGCGGCCTTCGCGCCCTTCGGCTACACGCTGCGGGCCGGGCGCGATTCGGCCCTGCGGGCGGAGGCGGTGGGCATCGACGTGCGCCGGCACCAGTGGTTCGCCTTCGCGCTGGCCGGCTCCGCGGCCGGACTGGCGGGCGGGCTTTACGCCTTCGCCAAGGGCAGCGTGTTCCCAACCCTGATGGCCGTGCCGGTGTCGGTGGACGCGCTGGTGATGGTGCTGATGGGCGGCATCCAGACGCTGAGCGGCCCGGTGGTGGGCGCCGCCCTCTTCCACCTTATGGAAACACAGGCCATGAGCGTCACCGAGTGGTGGCGGTTGGTGCTGGGCCTCGTCATCGTGGTGCTGGTGCTGGCCTTCCCCAAGGGCGTGGCCGGCTTCGCCCGCGATCTGTGGGCGCGGAGGGCGCAGCCGTGAGCCGCCTGATCGTCCAGGACCTGCAACGTTCCTTCGGCGGGGTGCAGGCGGTGCGCGGCGTGTCCTTCACGCTGGCCCAGGGGGAGCTGCTGGCCCTCATCGGCCCGAACGGGGCGGGAAAGAGCACCTGCTTCAACCTGTTGAACGGCCAGCTTCGCCCCGATGCGGGCACCGTGCGGCTGGACGGCGTGGATCTCGTCGGGCTGCCGCCGCGCCGGATCTGGCGGCTGGGCGTCGGGCGGACCTTCCAGATCACCGCGACCTTCGCCTCCATGACGGTGCGCGAGAACGTGCAGATGGTGCTGCTGTCCTGCCACCGCCGCCTGTTCGGCCTGTGGACCCCCGCCGCCGCCGGCTTCCGGGACGAGGCGCAGGCCCTGCTGGACCGCGTCGGTATGGGCGCGCAGGCCGACCGGCCCTGCGGCGTGCTGGCCTACGGCGACCTGAAGCGCGTCGAACTGGCCATGGCGCTGGCCAGCGATCCGAAGATCCTGCTGATGGACGAGCCCACCGCCGGCATGGCGCCGGGCGAGCGGCAGGAGCTGATGGCCCTCACCTCCTCCCTCGTGCGCGAACGCGGCCTCGCCGTGTTGTTCACGGAGCATGACATGGACGTCGTCTTCGGCCACGCGACTCGCATCATCGTGCTCGACCGCGGCCAACTGATCGCGGAAGGAACGCCGGACGCCGTGCGCGCCGACGCCCGCGTGCAGGCCGTCTATCTGGGGACCGCGGCATGAAGGCCGAACCGATCCTGGCCCAACCGATCCTGGCCCAACCGATCCTGAGCGTCCGGGGCCTCCAGGCCTGGTACGGCCGGGCGCACATTCTGGCCGGTGTGGATCTGACGGTCGGCCGGGGCGAGGTCGTGGCCCTGATGGGCCGCAACGGCGCGGGCAAGACCACGACCATGAAGGCGATCATGGGCCTGCTGGATGCCCGCAGCGGGTCGGTGTCCTTCGACGGCCGCGACGTCTCCGCCCTGCCCCCGCATCGCATCGCGAAACTCGGCCTCGGCTACGTGCCGGAGGACCGGCGCGTCTTCACCGACCTGACGGTGGAGGAGAATCTGGAGGTCGGCCGCCAGCCGCCGCGCCCGAACGTGCCCGCCTGGACGCCGCAACGCCTCTATGCTCTCTTCCCCAACCTCGCCGAGATGCGCGGCCGGCGCGGCGGCCGGATGAGCGGCGGAGAGCAGCAGATGCTGACGCTGGCGCGCACCCTGATGGGCAATCCGTCGCTTCTCCTTCTCGACGAACCGTCCGAAGGGTTGGCCCCGCGCATCGTGCAGCAGATGGCCGATGCCGTCCGCGCCCTGAAGGCGGAGGGTCTGTCCGTCCTGCTGTCCGAACAGAACCTGTCCTTCGCCGCCGCGGTCGCCGACCGCGCGAGCGTCATCGAAAAGGGACGCATCCGTTTCGAAGGCCCCATGAAGGCCCTGCTGGAGGACGAGGAGGTCCGGCGCGCCTATCTCGCGGTGTAAATTTGGCGATGCAGGTTGCCCGCTACGCCAGGATGTCCAGCATCCGCTTGGTGTTCTCGTCCGCCGCCTGCATCACCTTCACGTTGGCGGCGAAGTCCGTCTGTGCCGAGGTCAGACTGACGACCACCGCCGGGTCGAGGTTGCCGGCGGCAAGCTGCGTGCCGGCATCCTCCGCGCGGGCCTGCGCCCCCTGCAGGCCGGCGAGCGCCGAGGACTGCGGGTCCGGCAGCGTGGGCAGGGACGGTGCACCGATCGCGCTGATGCCCATGACGGAAACTCCTGTGACGGTCCAGCGCAGACTAAGCCCGATCCGGTAAAGGGTCGATGAAAAAGCACGACGATCAGGATCAGGAATCGCCCAGCCAGTCGGTCAGCCGTTCCAGCAAGGCGGCGGCCTCGCCGGGGTCCTTCAGGCTCCAGGCGGCGGCGCTGGGACTCGGCGGGTCCATGACGCGGATGCCGATTCCGCGCCCCTCCCCCCGCGCGGCCAGCGCGCGGAAGGCGTCCTCGTCCGTTTCATCATCGCCAAGGTAGATCGGCACGGCGTCCGCACCTGCCAGCCCAAGCGTGTCGAGCAGCGACAGCACCGCCCGTCCCTTGTCCCAGGGGACGTTGGGGCGCAGTTCGTGGATTTCCTTGCC
>JAEZPL010000608.1 GCA_023413605.1 Pseudomonadota bacterium | reverse complement strand
GTATGAATGGCCAAAAGGCCGAATGTTCATGCAGTTATCAAAATGAAACGATGGAATTCGCGTGATAAATGAAAATAAACATGACGCGTCTAACAGTATATAGGAAATTTATATTGATGCAACAGATGATTTTTGGAGCCGTGGATTTGCCCTGCTCCATTTTGGTGGCTAAAGCATACTGATCTAACGCCATTAATAAACGGCGTCGCGGAAAACATGTTGCAGCGTCATGCCGGAAAGAGGGAGGGGCATTTCTCTTTGGATTCCGCCAACAATGACTAATCATTTTTTTGAATCCAGGCGCTGTTGATGCATCAGAGTCATGACCTCGTCTGGGTATCTCCCTTCCTCATAGAGCGCACCGCGTTCGACCATGAGCGTGGGTTTGATGATGCCTTTGTCCCGCCATGTACGCTGCCCGCATGACTTCTTCCTTGGCTGGCGATAAGGCATGTTCGCCTGCTTTCCAAAGTATGAGCATTGGAAGTGCTGTATTGCATAATGGCAGTTTTCCAATGTCTTAGAGCCTCTCTGCGATAGACTTTGGTCATAAATCCAGGTGATCTCCATTCGAGACGGAATGGCAGTATTATTTCCGCAACACCAATCAAATAGGGGGTATCAAGCTAATATCTACATACACCTATACTCGCTTGTTTGCTGTTGACGGGCTGGTATACGTGGGGTGCTATACGCAAGGTATAAATATGGAAGACACAAAAGCCAAAGACGGACGATGCGTGGGCGAGTCATTGAAAGTCTGGAGACAACTCATGCGAATTCCATCAATAGCCTTGCCGTTGACAACGCATGCAGAAGATGGGATCGCGTCAAAAGAGAAACTTGTTGAAGGTTCGCTCGCACAAAGTCGTCAATTCCTATCGAAGGCAACGTGCAGCATGTTTGCGCAAAGGGATCTGGGTTGCTCCCAAGTGATTGATTCAGAACTGAGTGCGTAATCATGCCGCCCCCATGACATGGATGGCGGGTGGAATGGACCGGGGCCGGACGCAGGTGATGTCGACTTTTGCGGTGCACTGCCAGAAGACGTCATTCTGGTTTCCCGGTGCCTCAGGCAAAGGGGAGCACGGTCCGACCCTGACAGCACTTGACCCTGGTCAGCAAATGGACATGCGCCGCACGTGGAAGGAGGTTGAACCTTTATGTTTTCGCACCGACGCTCACTCCCGGCGCCGGAGGCCTTCGACCCGCGGGTCTTGGGCGCCCATGCATCCGGCGAAAAGAAGGCAAGCGCGCCTGGCGCCATTGATAAGACTGAGCACGGCATGAACACGACCCGCTATGCTCAGGGCATCACCGTGCTTCTGCTGGACGACATGCCTTTGACTCGTGAATGCCTGTCGCTCAGCATCAATCTGTGCGACCGAGGCTTGCACGTGCTGACGGCGGCATCCTTCCCCGAGGCGGAGGCAATCCTTCAGGGCGATGCGCTTCCCGATATCATGTTGTGCAATTTCAACGGACTATCACCGGCCGATGCAGCGTTCGCGTCCCGGCTTCACCGATTGGGCGACATCCTTGGCCGCATTCCGCTGATCGTCCTATCAGACCGCGATGACACGGAATCGGTGCTGGAAGTTCTGCATCTCGGGGTGCGCGGCTACATCCCCACATCCATCGGCCTGTCGGTGGCTCTGGAAGCCCTTCGGCTGGTTGCGGCGGGCGGCACATTCGTGCCCACCAACTTTCTCCATGGCCTGATGCGCGCTCCGGAAGCTGCGCTGGAGCGGCGACCGGCCGAGAAGGGCGATCAGCCCGCGCCCGATGGTCCCTTGAACGGGCTCACCCCCCGCCAGATGGCGGTGATGAAATGCCTGCAGGAGGGCAAACCAAACAAGATCATCGCCCACGAACTCGGCATGCGGGAAAGCACGGTGAAGGTCCATGTGCGCAGCATCCTGAAAAAGCTGGGAGCAACCAATCGCACGGAAGCCGTTTACCGCACCATGCGCGATGTCGAGTGATGTGGCCGGCATAATACCCCACCTTTTCAATTCACGGTCGGGATGACGGTCGCGCCGCGATGAATTTGGCGCATGGCGTTGATGAGCGCGTGCAACGACGTCGCGCTCGTGACGATACCGCGAAGCCCCATGCGCATGACCACCCGGACCATTGCGGGGCTGATCGCGTCGGCGAGAATTGCGATCGGGGGATGCTCATGCCTTTCCAGAAGCGCTTTGATCATCTGGAGTGTTGATCCTTTCGTCGGGTTGGATCGGCCAATGCTTACGAGGACAAGGTCGACCCCCCGCAGGGCCGGGCCAACATCCACAAGCACATCCGCGCTTCGCCAATGCTTCACCGCAAAGTCCGGACTCTGGGCGTTGATCGCCGTTGCCAGGCTCTCGCCGAACAGGGCGCGGTCATCGATCAGCGCAACGGTGATCCGCTTATGTTCGTCCGGCGAATCCCGTCGCTGCCCCGCCGCCCCGCCGCCTTCCCGTTCCGGTGCGAAAAAAGCAGACTTGCAGTGAGCGTTGGTCGACAGACCAAAGCCAACCATTTCGATTTTCCGAATCCCGGCAAAGAATTGAGCGCCGCTTCGCTTCTGGCGCGACGGCAGTGTCGTCACAAATTATAGGTCTTTTTGCCGGACAGACAGGTGTCAATTTGGATTAAAGAAAGTTTAGGCAGATCCTGCACGCATGCGCTGCAAAATTGACGCCGAATGAATCTGTCGCGCTCTGGCTTTCTGAATGAGGGAGCAATAAAATGACCAGGAAATGCCGTCATATTCTTTCTGTTCTCGAAATATGCTTGTGCGGTCCATGAACACTGAAGCGTTCCAAAGAAATCATGGGATGCCGCACCCTATCTCGCGGAATCTTTTACAAAAGGGGCCCGGCCGAAAGCTTCTCTATCATAGTTCCCGCGTACCTCCGACGAAGCATGGACGGCATGCCACGCCGCGGCCTAGCATGCCGTCATCCGTGAACGCGTGTGCCCGCGAACGCGATTTGCCGGACATCGCCTCGTCCGACAAACGGCCGCCATCGCCACCACCGATGCGGAGGCCCAACGCATGACCAGAGCCGCCCACCCGCACAGCCTCGCCGCAGGCGCCGCCCTGTTGATCGCCGCCCTCGGCCCTCCCGCCGCGCTCGCAGCGACCTCCGATGGACCGGGGAGCCCCGGCTATGGCCGCCAGCTGACCGAATCCATCTGCGGCGAATGCCACCGGGTGTCGACCGACCGGACCGCCAAGCCACCCCCAATGCAGGAAGACCTCGCGGCGCCCGACCTGACGGAACGCATGCGCGATCCGGGCGCCACCGAAATAGCGCTGCGCAGCTATCTGCAAACATCCCATCCCGTCATGCCGAACATCCGCCTGACCCCCGAACAGACCGACGACATCGTCGCCTATCTGATGACCCTGAAAGGAACGGCACGATGAGAGCAGGTCTCTTCCTCCCGGTCATCCCGGTGGTGTTCGCGGCCTTGCTGGCCCCGGTCACCGTGGCCCGTGCGGCGGACGCCCTGGCCGGCAAGCGTATTGCGGACCGTTGGTGCACATCCTGCCATGTGGTGGAAGGCCCCGCTCAGGGCCGCCCTGGCCACGGCACCGACGCGGTGCCCACGCTGGCGAGCATCGCGCACGACCCGCAGCGCGGTCCCGACTGGCTGCGGCAATGGCTGACCTCCCCGCATCCGCCAATGCCGAATCTGAACCTGTCCCGCGCGGAGATCGACGACGTGGTCGCCTATCTGCAAAGCCTGTCGCGCTGATCCGGCGCGGCGGCTCCTGGATCACCCGGACCATGCCACCCGGACCCATGGAGGATCACCGTGAAGGCCATGATCCTGCCGCAACCGCACAGACCGCTGTCTCCCGTCCTGCTGCCCGATCCGCAGCCGGGGCCGCACCAGATCCTGATCCGCGTGCACGCCTGCGCGGTGTGCCGGACCGACCTGCACGTCATCGACGGCGAGTTGCCCCACCCCAAGCTTCCGCTCGTTCCCGGCCACGAGATCATCGGAACGGTGGTCGCCGCCGGCCCGGCGGTGGAGCGGCACAAGCCCGGAGACAGGGTCGGCGTTCCCTGGCTGGGTTGGAGCTGCGGGGAATGCTCCTACTGCCGGTCGGGCCGGGAAAATCTGTGCGACCGGGCGCGTTACACCGGTTATCAGATCGACGGCGGCTATGCCGAACTGACGGTGGCCGACGCCCGCTACGCCTTCCCCATCGCTCCGTCCTACAGTGACGTGGAGGCCGCCCCCCTGATGTGCGCCGGTCTGATCGGCTACCGCGCCCTGCGTATGGCCGGCGAGGCGGAACGCCTCGGCCTCTACGGCTTCGGGGCCGCCGCGCACATCATCATCCAGGTTGCCCGGCACCAGGGCCGCCGCGTCTTCGCCTTCACCCGCCCGGGGGACCGGGCGGCGCAGACCCTGGCGCTGAGCCTTGGTGCCGTCTGGACCGGAGCGTCCGACGAGGCGCCGCCGGAGCCGCTGGACGCCGCCATCCTCTTCGCCCCGGTCGGCGCGCTGGTGCCCACCGCGCTGCGGGCGGTGGTGAAGGGCGGCACCGTCGTCTGCGCCGGAATCCACATGAGCGACATCCCCTCCTTCCCATACGACATCCTGTGGGGGGAGCGGGTGGTGCGCTCGGTCGCGAACCTCACCCGCCGCGATGGGGAGGAGTTCCTGGCGCTCGCCCCGCGCATCCCCGTGCGCACCCAAACCACGCCCTTCCCGCTCGATCGCGCCAACGATGCGGTGGAGGCGCTGCGGCGTGGCGCCATTGCCGGGGCGGCGGTGCTGACGATGTGACGCGGTTGCCGCTCGTTTCGGCCGACAATCGGCCGCGGTTTCAGGCGCGGACTCGTCCCGGGGCTCCAAGCTCGACGGGGGCTTCCCGGCTTTGTTGGCCCATCGCGGGCATGATCGCGTTTTCCTGACGTTTTTCGTCCGGTTGCACGGATTTCATGAAGAAACGGCTTAGGATCACGCAGGAGAGGACAACGTACATATAGCGCTGGTCGAACATGTAGGAGATTCGCGTAATCTCCAGCATCTCGACGAACATCGTCGGGTAGAGAATGCGTCCGATTCCGCGGGACGTCACAAACCCCTTGTACATGTACCCGAAAATCAGGCCGAACACGAAGAACGCGACGAATCCACCCGGAATGCCGAAGTCGAAGATCAGAGGGTAGACGCCGGTGAACACGGTGAATTCCGGGTTGAGCTGTTCGGTCAGCAGGCGGTCCGTGAGCCCGGTATCGACATTCAGCAGGGTTGCCAACCATTCGCCGAGGACCGGGATTTTGAAGAACCACGTCAGCGTGTAGTAGAACTTGAAGTTCGGAATCTCGTCGATGTAGTTCTGGACCAGCGATGCGCCGTTGTTCAGGCTGGTGAGGTAGTACATGACCCAGCGATCGAACATGAACGTTTTGAAGTCGTATCCCAAATCTTTATAAAAATTCCACGACCGGAAATATTCGGCGAAGGCAAAGAAGAAAAAGGAAAATGCGATGGCCATGTAAGGCATGATGAACAAGGGCGCTTTGATCAGTGTGCAGAAGCGCGACTTCGACTGCCACGCGGCGCAGGCAAAGGTGATGCCGGCCGGCAGAATGTACTCCATCAAGGCCAGACGCTCGGACCACAGGATGGCGCGAAGCAACGCCAAGCCCAGCAGGATTACGAAGAACACATGCTGGCGCTTCGGCAGCTTACCGAGCGTCACGAGGTTCGTCGCGTAGGATGCGGAGTAGGTGATTCCCATCGACACCATGGTGGTGATGCCGGGAATGGTCGTGACCTCGTCGCGCACGTTGTCCGACGCGCCCGTGAAGACGTTGATGGCGATTCCGGGGTTCAGGATGATTTTGTAGAACCACGCCAGATACGCCACCATCGTGATGATGGCGATCGTGTCCAGCGCCCGGCTGTCCACATGCTGCGCCGGAGCGTCCGCGGCGTCGTTCCCCGTCCACAGCCCGACGAACTGCGCGCCGATGACGAAGGCCAGAATGGCGAAGACGAAGACCGCCAGCATGAACCCCTGGTAATAATGCGCATCGACGGTGACGTAGGTCGGGCTGTACAGGCCGACGATGAAGGCCAGCGGCAAGACCACGAACATCAGGAACCGGGTGGGGCTCACCCACCACAGCCATGACCGGTCATCGCGAAGTGTCTGCATTGGTCGTCTTCCACAGGCCGGGGAACAGGGTCACGTCGCGGGAAAGGGTGTTTGCGGGCGGCGCAGGTTCTTCAGCGCCGACGGCAGGCCGGAGAGATGGGCGCGCACGATGGATTCACGCTGGGCACGGCGGTCGAGCATGATCCGGGGAATGCGGAAGGCGTGCTCCGGGCGGTTCGGGCGCAGCACGAAGCGCTCCGTCGTGAAGGCGGCCGTGAAGCCGGCCTCGCGCACGATGTCCGGGGCTTCGCGGCCGACCTCGTTGTCCTGGCCGAACGGATAGGCGAAATAGGCGGGCAGGCGGCCCATCTCCTCGGTCACGCGGTCGCGGGAGCCGTAGACCTCCGTCCGGATGTCGTCGGCGCTCAGCCGGATCAGCATGGGGTGCGACACGGTGTGGCAGCCAAAGGTGGCGAGCCCGCCATCGGCCATGTGCCGAACCGTGTCCCAGTCCAGGCACAGATCGTAGGCGGCCTCCCGCGACAGGGTGGACCGGTTGAGCGTGACCAGCTGATCGACGATGCCGTCGACAGCGGTGATGCTCTGCTGGCGGATGTGCTGGTCGATCCGTTGATAGGTGGTCTTCTTCTCCGCCGGGGTTGCCGCCGGCAGCCGCATCCCGTCCAGCTCGACCCGGTCGTTGTTGGCGACGACATGCTCCAGAACGTGCCACCACATCGGCATGCGGCGGTCGATCAGTGCCGTGGTTAGGAAGATGGCAAAGGGCACCTCGTGCCGCAGCAGCACCGGATAGGCGACGTCGTGGTTGTCGCGGTAACCGTCGTCGAAGGTCAGCGCAACAAAGGGTTGGCCCGTGTGCCCTTCCTTGATGCGGCGCAGGGCTTCGTCGAGCGAGACCAGCGCCACCTTCCGCCGTCGCAGATCGACGATCATGCGTTCCAGAAAGGCGTCCGTGATCGCCATCGGTCCGACCTCGTCCGGGGCGGTGCCGGCGCGGGACACCGAATGCAGGCAGAAAATCGCCCCATGGCGCCGGATAAGCGGCCGTCCGGTCCAGCCGAGAACCGACAGAATCAGGTTGTGAACAAAGTTATGCATCGTATCCTCGCGATCAGATCGAACGGGCGGTGAAGGGCGCAATGCATCGCCTGCCGCCTGTTGTTGCCGGTCAGCCGGACCGGGCGGCGCGGACCTCCCGCAGGATGCCGGCGACCCGACGAATGGCGGTGGGGTTGCTGGCCACGACCAACGTGCCGTAGATCACCACTCCGGCGGCGATCTGGAACGCCAGGATCGCCGGAACCGTCCAGTGCGCGGCGGCCATGTCGGTCAGGGAATAGATTGCCACGCCCATCAGCAGGCTTGCGCCGAACGGCACGAAGAAGGGACGCAGCAGCTCGCCGATGCTGATGCCGGTCAGGTGCCGCGCGACCAGCAGATAGGCGGGGATGAGAAGGAAGTCCCGCACCACCAGCCCGGCGGCGATGGCCGCGATGCCGTAGCTGTGCAGGCCCAGCACCACCAGCAGGTTCAGCGCGATGACGGCGGCCAGGGTGACCAGCGTCCATTTCAGCTTTCCCATGGCCCGCGCCAGCGTCTGGATCACCTCGATCACGTAGAACGGTATGCCGCCGAGCACGAGAAGCTGGAACAAGGACGCGCTTTCCGCCCAGCGCTCGCCCATCAGCAGGGGGAGCACGGCCGGTGCGGTCAGCGCCAACCCAAGGCAGACCGGGAAGATGACGAGGCTGCCGATCTCGCAGACCACGCCGACGGCCGCCTTCAGCCGGACCGGATCCGTCTGGAGGCGCGAGAAGGTCGACATGGCGATGTGCGCCGTTCCATAGATCAGCAGCGACAGCACGGTGTCCAGCAGCCGCCGGGCGAGCGTGTAGAGGCCGAGCACGGTCGGCCCCAGCAGCAGGCCGATGAAGAACCGGTCGATGTTCTTTTCCACATGCACCATGAAGCGCGTGGCGATCATCTTGGCCGCGGACGGAACGACCTCGCGGGCACAGTCCGTCGACCAAACGAGCGCCGGGCGCCAGGAGCACTGCCGGTACAGAACCACCAGCCCGATCAGCCGTTCGGCGATCTGCTGGACGACCAGACTCCAGATGCCGAAACCCGCCGCGGCCGTGGCGATCCCCAGGACCCCGCCCCCCACGACGCCGACCACCGACCGCTTCGCCAGCGACTGGAAGTCGAGTTCCCGGCGCAGGATCGCCTGGTGGACCGCCGAGAGCGTTCCGACCAGGACCGCGATGCAGATGGCCGGGATCAGGCTGAGCAGTTCCGGTTCGCCGAACAGGCTGGCGATCAGGGGTGTCAGCGCGATGGCCGCCGCACCGACCGTGAGGCCGGCGCCCAGGTTGACGAAGAACAGCGTGTTCAGCTGAAGCTTGCTGATCGAGGTGCGCTGGACGATGACGTCGATGAATCCGTCATCGACGAACACCTTCATGATCTCCAGCACCACCATGACGATGGCGAAGACGCCGTATTCGCGCGGGGTCAGCAGCCGCACCATCACCAGCACGATCACCAGCGAGATGATCTGGCGCCCCCAGCTTTCGATGTTGCTCCAGAAGACGCCGTTGATGGCCTTCTTCTTCAGGGCATGAAACTCCCCCGGAGCGGCGGCGCAGGGCGCATCATGGTCCGTGCCGGTGTCGCTTCGCATAAATCCCCCATATGCACGTGCCGAAGGGTGGTGGCCGCCGATGCGTTTGTTCGGTGTTCGGGAGGCGGGCGGCCAAGGTATGCGGCGTCAATCGGCCGCGTCGTGCAGCAGCGGACGCGGGATGCCGGCGGCAACCTCGGCCAGCAGCGTGCGGGCGCTGCGCTGCCAGCTGAACTGCGCCGCGCGCTGACGCCCCTTCGCCCGCAGGCGGTCGGCGAGGCCGGGGATCGTCAGCAGCGCCTTGATCTGGCGCGCGATGCTGTCGGGGTCGTACGGGTCGCACAGCAGGGCCGCATCCCCGCAGGTTTCCGGCAGCACCGACTGGCCCGACGCGATGACGGGGCAGCCGAGTTTCATCGCCTCCATCACCGGAATGCCCCATCCCTCATACAGCGACGGAAACACCAGCCCGGCCGCGTTCTCGTAGAGCGCGCGGAGCTGTTCGTCCGTGACGTAGCCGGCGCTCAGCGTCCGGCTTGGATCGCTGACGGGGACGGTGCCGTCGGCGAAGATGCCCTGCTTCGTCCCGACGACGACCAGGGGCATGTCGACGCCTTCGGGTCGCAAGAGCTCCAAGGCCCGGATGGTCGCCGCGATGTTCTTGTTCGGGCTGAGGTTTCCGACCGCGAGCAGATAGCCGCGGCGCTGAACCGGCAGGCGCTCGAACACCGAAGCGTTCGTCGCAATCCGGTCGATGTGGTCCACGCCGTTGTGGACGAGCAGCATCTTGCCCACCGGGACACCGCAATAGGCGGCGATTTCCGAAGCGGAGAAGTTGGACACGGTGATGACCCGCTGTGCGCCGCGGGCGATCCGGGGCTGGAGGAACCGGTACCAGGACCGGAACAGCCGGGAATAGTTGTCCGCGTTGGCAAAGGCGGACATGTCGTGGATCGTCACGAACTGGCGCCTGCGCCGCAGCGGGGCCGTGGACCCGAGGTTGATCAGCGTCGCTTCGGGGCACAGCAGCGGAAGCTCGGCCTGCTCCCACATGTTGCCGTGGAGACGCCCTGCGGGCAGGACTTCGATGCGCGAGAGGGAGAGCGGGCAGGACGTCCCCTTCGGCAGCGCGAGCTTGACGTCCAGCCCTTCGAACCCAGGCTGGCGGAGGAGGTGGTCGATGCCCACGGTGATCTCGCGTGCGAAGCGCTGCACGCCGGTGGTTCGCTGGCTCAAAAAGCGGCCGTTGATGAGTATCTGAGTCATTGAGGCTTCCCAGGTGCGAGACTCTTCCGGTGCATCCGGATAGCGCGATGAAACGAATGAATGCAGCGCGGGCATGACCGGCCGAATGCGTGGCCGAGGAAAATGGCTGTCATGTTTGCCATGAACCAGATGATGAATACGGATAGAGAAATGAATGCGCTTGGAGTTTCCGTGTCATGATTTTCCGTGTCATGGAAGTCCATATAAACAGGCTATCTCTCGCATTCATGCACTGCAACATAGGCGTTGGAAATCTACCCGCATTTCACCCATGCGGTTATTTTGAGGGGAGCGGTATGCAAATGTAATGGTGCCCCGCAGGCATGACTTGATGCCTTTTCATGAGCTGCGGGCGGTCGTGGCCCGAAGGGAGGACGCCGGGTCATCACTTCGAAGGATCGCCGTTCGATGCGGCACTTCATGATGGTTGCGGCGGGCCGGGAGGAGCCCGCCTGCTGCCCGCATCCAGGATTGGGCCGGATCAATAGGCGCCGGACCCGAAGATCATGATGATCGGTGTGACCAGGATTATGCGCAAATCGAGCAGCAACGCCCAATTCTTGTAGTAGCGATGGTCCAAGGCGACACGCCGGCTGTAGCGGGTGGTGCACCGGCCGCTGACCTGCCAGAGGCCGGTGATGCCCGGCCTGCAACTCTTGTAGCTGGCGTAATAGCGGGCGTAGCGCGATACCTCGGCCGTCACGATGGGGCGCGGACCTACGAGGCTCATCTCGCCGCGCAGCACGTTCAGCAGCTGCGGCAGTTCGTCCAGGCTGCTCCGCCGCAGGAATCGACCGATGGGGGTGATGCGCGGATCGTTCCTCAGCTTGTGGTTCAGGCGCCATTCCTCGGCCGCCGCCGGGTTTTCGGCGAGATGACGCTGAAGGGCATCGTCGGAGTCCACACGCATGCTGCGGAACTTGAGACAGTCGAAGGGCACCCCCTCGGCGCCGATACGCCTTTGCCGGTAGACTCCCGGTCCGCCATCCAGGCTGACCAGCAGCCAAAGCAGGATCATCAGGGGGCCGAACAGAAGGAGCAGGAGCAACGATCCGGCAATGTCCAGGGTCCGCTTCGCGGTGTTCTCGTAAAGGGGCCGATCCGTCGAAGGCCGGTCCAGGCCGCCGGTGTGCTTGCCCGAATGCGGCCTGGACCACTGCCGCAGGACGTTCTGCGCACTGAATGCCATATCTTTTCTCCCATTGTTCAAGCGATCGAGCGCGAATAAGGCAGCAGGTGGCCTTCGCGCCATTCCCCGCGCCGGAGCCATTCTTCCAGCCGCCGGGGCACGCCATCTCCCCTCCTCCTCTTCATCGGGCGCGGTTTGGGTGGTGATGGACCGGCCATGTTCAGCCCGATCCACAAGTTCCCTCCGGTTTCACGGCATTCCCCCAAGGCGATGAAGCGCCGCAACAACTGGTATCGGCCGTCGCGATGCGGCCGTCACGATGCGATCGCCCATCGAGTCCGCGGTCGATCCAATCCGATTTCCAAAGTCGATTGTGTTCGGGGCGGATTTGCCGGTCAATGGACAGACTTGAGCATCTCCATTTTGGCGAAGATGTTTTTTTGATTGGGTCTATAAATCATCAAATATACTTCTTCGTGACGACGTATCATTAAAAATCGATCCGATTTGATTATGGATATATGGATTTGACATTTGTGACGACGTCATCGCATGATATTGATGTGATCCTGGATCGTAAATTTTGATATCTCGTTAATCAAAAATACGTTTAAGACATTAAGTCTGATGAAAAAATTGCGACCGTCGGCGCAGGTTATAGGGTTAGCGAGGTAAACAAAAGAGTATGCGGCGTTCAATGTTCATATTTTATTTAGAGTTAGTGATGTCGCGGAATCACAAGAGTCAAAGATGAGTCACGGTCTGATTCGAAGACTCCTGTGACAATAAAGGTCAAATGACGGAGGGGATTTTTGGAAGAAGAGATAAAATTTGTCATAGAGTTGGGTATATACATCAACGATGGATTGGTCTATCTAGGCGGCTATGCCGAAGGGCATAAACCAGGACACACGGTAAAAGGATTTTGCTATGACGCTCTCCATCACAAGCTTTGGCGCCGTTGGGGACGGTCGTACGGACAACACTGCCGCCATTCAGGCCTGCTTCAATCAGGCGAAGGCAACCGGTCAGGACGTTTACATTCCGACCGGTGTGTTCAACCACTCGGGCGTCCTGCGTATGGATGGAATCAAGGTCAGCGGTGACGGTGCGGGATCGACCCTGTTCGCGACCAATCCGCAGGCTGCCGCGGTTTTCATGACGGGCAATGGCTCTGATCTGTCCAACGTCAAGATTGCGACGAACCCCGGTTCCCGCCTCGATAAGCTTGAGAACAACGCCGTCAGCGTCGATAACGCGACGAATTTCAAGATCCATAACATTACGATCGACAAGTCAAACGCCGCCGGCATTCACGTCCATGGCGCGGCGTTCGGTGAGATTTACAACAACACCATCAACGGCACGAACGCCGACTCCATCCACATGTCGAACGCCAGCATTTCCAACGGGATGCGGGCGAGCCATGACATCAACGTTTATGGCAACCGCATCGACAAGGCGGGCGACGACGGCATTGCGGTGGTCAGCTACAACGGCAACGCCGGGCTGAACTACAACATCACCGTTGAAGACAACACGGTCACGAACAACGTCTGGGGCCGTGGCTATACCGTCGTCGGCGGCCACGACGTCACCATTCAGAACAACTACTTCTCCAACAACGAGGCGAAGTACGCCGGTATCTATATCGCTTCCGAGGGAAGCTATGGCACTGGTGAGGTCTACAACGTCAAGGTCCTGAACAACACGGTGAAGGACGCCGGCGGCAACCATGGCGCCATTCACCTCTTCGCCGACGCTTCGGCGCTGGATCTTCACAACGTCACGGTTTCCGGCAACCAGGTCTACAACGCCCGGAGCGTGCCGATCGTACTGAACGGCAGTGACGGCAACTATGACAACACCATTACGAACAACAAGCTCTACGGTTCGAACGGTGAGACCGTTGCGCTGAACGATGGCGCCCGCGACAACACGGTGTCGAAC
>JAEZPL010000593.1 GCA_023413605.1 Pseudomonadota bacterium | reverse complement strand
CCATCCCAGCCTTCGCTGGGATGACGGGAAATGGCATCGAGGCGATACCCGCATGGGCTTTCCAGACAGGCCCTTTGTGGCCGGTGACGGGGGCGGGTTGGTGAAAAAGGCGGGGCGGGCTTCCGGCCCGCCTTCCTGCCTTACTCAAGGCCGGCCGATCAGCGTTCCCATCAGGCGGGTGCGGATGGCGGCGACGGCGCATTCCAGGGGACGGTCGGAGTCCGGCTTGGGCTGGGACACGGTCACGTCCGGGCACAGATCCTCCATCCGCCACGCGCGCGCCGGGGGCGGGGGCGGGGCGTTGGGGTCGCAGGTCGCCGGGTCGGGGTGCGTTTCCTCGGTGTTGTCGTTGGCCGGCTTGATCTCCAGGTTCGGCGACACGCCGAAGCAGTCGACCAGCGCCCCCGACGGGCGGAAGTAGCGCGCCGTGGTCAGGCGGATGCCGATGTCCCCGGACAGCGACGAAATGGTCTGGACCGAGCCCTTGCCATAGCTGCGCGTGCCGAACAGCAGCGCGCGGCTGTGGTCCTGCAGGGCGCCGGCAACGATTTCCGACGCGGACGCGGAACCGCTGTTGACCAGCAGCACGATCGGCAGCCCGGCCATCAGGTCGCCCGGCGTGCCGGTGTAGCGGCGGTTCTCGTCCGGGTCACGGCCGCGCACGGAGACGATATCCACCGCCTCCAGGAAACGGTCGGCGACGTTGACCGCCTGATCGAGCAAACCGCCGGGGTTGTTGCGCAGGTCGAGCACGGCGCCGGCCAGCCGGCCGTTCGCCTGCCGGCGCAGATCCTCCACCGCCTCGTCCAGCGCGTGGGAGGTCTGTTGGTTGAAGGCGGCGATGCGGATGTAGGCGACGTCGCCCTCCAGCCGGTAGCGCACCGGCTGGATCTTCACCACGGCACGGGTCAGCGACACGCGGAAGGGCGCGTCGGTCCCGCCGTTGACGCCGCCATTGGAGCCGTTTCCGGTACCGTTGGGGCCCGAGCCGTTGGAGCCGGCGCTGTTGCCGCCGCCGTTGCGGCGCATGGTCAGCGCGACCGATGTGCCGACCGGCCCGCGCATGCGGGCGACGGCGTCGCGCAGGTTCATGCCCTTCACCTGCGCGTCGTCGATCTTGGCGATCAGGTCGCCGGTGCGCAGGCCCGCACGGGCGGCGGGGGAGCCGTCGATGGGCGAGACGACGCGGATCAGGCCGCTGTCGTCGTCCATCGTCACCTCGATGCCCAGGCCGCCGAACTCGCCCTGCGTCTGCTCGCGCATGTAGCGGAAATGCTCGGAGTCGAGGAAGCTGGAATAGGGGTCGAGCGACGACAGCATGGAGTCCAGCGCCGCTTCCGTCAGAACGCGGTCGCTGGCGGCCGGTTCTTCCTTCTTTTTCTTCTGGAGACCCGCGACGGCCTTTTCCACCAGCACCTGCGGCGCCGCCGGCTTCACATGCTCCGCCAGGACACGGCGCATTACGTCGGCGAACAGGATGTAGTTGCGGTCGGAGGTGGACGGGGGTGTGTTGACGCCCTTGACCTTCGCGAATTCCTGCCGGTAGCGCTCCAGGGCGATGCCGGTGTCGGCGCGGGAGGATGGGGCTACCGCGCAAGCCGGCCCCATCGCCACCATCAGCAGCAACAGTGCCATCAGCACCTTCGCCATCCTGCGCCCCTCTCGACAGGCCGGCCCGGCCGGCAAATTCAGAGACATCGAGCCTACTATACCAGGGGTTTCGCCTGCCGGAAGTTCAAGGCCGCTGCGTACGTACTTTCGATCCGCAGGGGGTCATCCCTCCGGCCGGCCCTTACGGCCGTCGATACGCAACCTAGCACGTCGGTCAAGCAATCTCAAATTCTGCCCCTGGCGATCGCCGCCGCTTCTCCGGTACCATGGTTCCGTCCCCGGTCCAACCGTTCGTATGGGAATGGATATGAGGCGCGGCCCGCGCTTCTCCCATTCTCCGGGCGAGGGAGGGGGCCGACTCTGGGATTCTAAGCCTTAATAGGCACCCTTCCCACTGATCATGACTCCGACGGTGCGCAGCAGGATTCGGATGTCGCCCCAAAAAGTCCAGCCGAGCAGGTAGGCGGTGTCGAGCTGGACCCGGCGCCCGTAATCCACGTCGTTGCGCCCGCTGACCTGCCAGAGCCCGGTCAGGCCCGGCCGGCAGCGCGTGTAGAAGGGGAAGCAGACGTGATAGCGCGCGACCTCCTCCTCCACGATGGGGCGCGGGCCGACCAGGCTCATGTCGCCCTTCAGCACGTTGAGGAGCTGCGGCAGCTCGTCCAGGCTGGTCCGGCGCAGGAACCGGCCGATCCAGGTGATGCGCGGGTCGTTGCGCAGCTTGCGCGTCGCCGCCCATTCGGCGCGCGCCTCGGCGTCGCGGGCCATCAGGCTGTCGAACACCTCGTGCGCGTTGACGACCATGGAGCGGAACTTCAGGCAGGTGAAGTCTCGCCCGTCCGCCCCGATGCGTCGGTGCCCGAACACCGCCGGGCCGCCGTCCAGCGCGATCAGCAGGGCGACGAGAAGCATCAGCGGGCCGAACAGCACAAGCAGGCCAATCGCGCCCACCACGTCGAAGGCGCGCTTCACCCGGTTGCGGTACAGAGGCTCGACGGTCGGCAGCCGGGCAACCAGATCGGCGGCGGACGCAGTGCCGGCCAGAGCGCCAGGCTCCAGCGGGGCTGCACCCAACTGGATGGACTGCGGAATTCCCATTGATCCCTCGTGCAAGCAAACGCCTTCATCCGGCGGAGGCAACGCGCGGGGGTGCGGTCGGGGTCCGCCGACCCGGCCCCTAATCGGCAGATCCGTTGTGGTACGTCCGCAGGTGTGTCATAGGAGCAACAGGGCACCTCCTAAGAGGGATGTCAGCAAATCCGGGGTAGCTGCTCGCCCGAGAGCCAGTCGACGATCCGCTTGCCACCGAAGCGCGTCTGCATCTGCACGAAGCGATGGGCGTCCTCCTCCACCGTGCCGATGATCGCGGCCTCCGCGCCCAGGGGATGGGCGCGCATCGCCGCCAGCAACCGGTCGGCATCCTCCGCGGCGCAGATGGCGATCAGCTTGCCCTCGTTGGCGACGTAGAGCGGGTCGAGCCCCAGCAGTTCGCAGGCGGCGGCGACCTCCGACCGCACCGGGATGGCGGCCTCGCGCAGCAGCATGCCGACGCCCGACTGGTGCGCGATCTCGTTCAGCGTGGTGGCCAGCCCGCCGCGCGTCGGGTCGCGCAGCACATGCACGTCCGGCACAGCCTCCACCATCGCCGCGACGAGGCCGTGCAGCGCCGCGCTGTCCGACTGGATGGCCGTCTCGAAGCTGAGATTCTCGCGCGTCGACATGATGGCGACGCCGTGGTCGCCCATCGTGCCGCTGACCAGGATCGCGTCGCCCGGCCGCGCCCGATCCCCCGACGGCGCCACGCCGGAGGGCACCACGCCGATGCCGGTGGTGGTGATGAACACGCCGTCGCCCTTGCCGCGCTCCACCACCTTGGTGTCGCCGGTCACGATGGCGACGCCGGCATCGCGCGCCGCGGCGGCCATGCTGTCCACCAGCCGCTTCAGGTCGGTCAGCGGGAAGCCTTCCTCCAGGATGAATCCGGCGGTGAGATAGAGCGGCTTCGCACCGGCCATGGCGATGTCGTTCACCGTGCCGTGCACGGCCAGCGATCCGATGTCCCCGCCGGGGAAGAACAGGGGGGAGACCACGAAGCCGTCGGTCGTCACCACCATGCGCCCGGCCGGCGCGTCGAAGGCGGCCTGGTCGTTGCCCTGGTCGAGCAGCGGGTTGGCGAAGGCCGCCGCGAACAGCTCCCGCACCAGCTGGGCCATGGCCTTGCCCCCCGATCCGTGGCTCATGTCCACGGCCCCCCGCGCGAGGTCGAGCTTTCGGGTGAACAGGCGGCGGTCGGTCATGGGGTCTTCCGGATTAGAAAGGCAGGCAGATCAGGGAAAGCAGGCGAATCAGGGAGAGCAGGGTCACGCGGCGGCGTCGGACGGGGTTACGCCGGCCTCGGCCAGCAGGGCGAGGGTCCGTTCGGCCTCCTCCGGGTCGAGCTTGGAAAGCGCGTAGCCGACATGGACGATGACGTAGTCGCCGACCTCCACCCCCTCCACCAGCGAGAGGGAGCAGGCGACCTTCACCCCGCCCAGGCTGACCGTGGCGCGGTCGTCGTCCAGCAGTTCCACGACGCGGGCGGGTACGGCGAGGCACATGGGGTCAGGTCCTTTCATCCGGCAGGCTCTGCTCATTCAGCAGGCTTTGGGCGGCGACCCAGGCCTGCCCGAGGCTGAGGCCGCCGTCGTTGGCCGGCGCCCGGCGAGGCAGCAGGGTGGTGATTCCGCGCCTCCCGAAGCCGGCCGTCAAGCCTTCGGCCAGCACCGCGTTCATCAGGCAGCCGCCCGACAGCGCGATCCGGTCCAACCCGCGGGCGGCCAGTTCGGGCATGGCCCAATCCACCAGCGCAGCCGCGAGCGTGCCATGGAAGCGGTCCGCGCCGTCCTGTGCATTGATCTGCAACAAACTTTCCAGCAGAGGCGTAAGGTCCAGCCCGCCATCGGCGATCCGCCAGCCGCCGTCCAGCACGGTCGGGGTGCGGACGAGCGACTCCAGCGCCATCGGTGCTTCCCCTTCGAACCCGGCGACCGGGCGCACCCCCAGCAGGCCGCAGGCGGCGTCGAACCAGCGCCCGCAGGAGCTGGTCGGCGGCGCGTTGACACCCGCCTCGATCATCCGCCGCACGCCCTCCGCC
>JAEZPL010000544.1 GCA_023413605.1 Pseudomonadota bacterium | reverse complement strand
GCCATAGACGATCAGGTAGCTGCGCTCCAGAAACCGGAACCATTCCGGCAGGTGGATCAGCAGCACTGCACCCAGAATCGCCCCGGCCACGCGCCCCCGCCCGCCGACCACGGCGATGGTCAGAACGGAGACCATGACGGGAAACTCCAGCACCTCCGGCGACACCACGCGCTGCGTGTGCACGGCCAGGGCCCCCGCCGCCCCGGCATAGACCGCGCTGAGCGCGAAGGCGGCCAGACGGAACCGCCCCACGTCCAATCCCAGCGTTCCCGCCGCCAGAGGATCGTCGCGCACCAGGGTCAGCGCCCGCCCCCAGCGCCCGCGCGCCAGCCTCCAGGCCAGCGCTCCGCCCAGCGCGACGAAGGCCCAGACCACCGCGGCCAGCGGCAACCCGCGCGGCACCGCCCAGCCGAACAGCACGATGCCCGGCACGCCCGGCAACCCGTTCGCCCCGCCCGTCAGGTCGGGGCTGTTGACGGCCAGCAGAAGCACGACCTGCGCGATGCCCAGCGTCGCCAGCGCGAAGTAATGGGACTCCAGCCGCAGCACCGGCAACCCGACGACCAGGGCCAGCAGAAAGGGCACCAGCAGCGACACCGGGAAGGTCGCCACAAAGCTCCATCCCCACTGGCTGCCCAGGATCCCCGTGGCGTAGGCGCCCAGCCCGAAGAACGCCCCATGGGCCAGCGACAGCGCGCCGCCCAACCCGAACACGATCTGGAACCCGATGGCGGCCAGC
Source organism: Pseudomonadota bacterium (assembly GCA_023413605.1). Lineage (GTDB taxonomy): Bacteria > Pseudomonadota > Alphaproteobacteria > Azospirillales > Azospirillaceae > Azospirillum. Next base: position 2,344 of record JAEZPL010000544.1, on the reverse strand, counting down.
GCGTACACCCCTGCCACGGTCAGAACGCGCAGCCCGTAGGGAGAGGCGTACACCAGCGCGTACGCCAGCAGCGCCGCCACCGCGAACCCCTCCGCCGCGAAGCGGGGGAAAGTTGCGGACGGAATGAGCGCCGACAATTTCCGAACTTTCTCACGCACGGCGCCGCGCCGCCTCCCCGAACAGGCCCTGCGGGCGGGCGACCAGGATCACCAGCAGCGTGGCGTACAGAAGCCCCAGTGCCACGGGGTAGGACAGCACCGAGGAGACGCCCACCTCGAACAGCGCGATCAGCAGCGCCCCGACCACCGCGCCGGGCACCGAGCCCCAGCCGCCGATGGTCACCGCGATGTAGGCCTTCAGGATCAGGTCGCCGCCCGCCGTCGGCGTGACGAAATAGCGGTTGGCGAGCAGCAGCCCCGCCGCCCCGGCGTAGGCCGTGCCCAGCGCGAAGGTGACCAGGATCATCGCCGTGACCGGCACGCCGCAGGCGCGCGCCATCTCGGGATCCTGCGCGGTGGCCCGCAGCCGCCGGCCGAGTTGGGTCCGCCCGAACAGCCATTGCTGCCCGGCGATCAGCAGGGCCGCCACCACGATGATGGCCAGCGACTGTTCCGCCACCACCAGCCCGCCGATCTGGATCGTTCCACCGGACAGCAGCGCCGGCGCCGCCCGCGGTTCCGGCCCGAACAGCACGGAGGCCCCGTTCTGCAGGATGATGCCCACGGCGATGGTGCTGATGAAGACCGACACCGGCGGCCTTCCCCGCAGCGGCAGATAGGCCGCCAGCGCCAGCGCGAGGCCGAGCGCCGCCATGAGCAGCACCACCACCGGCAGCAAAGCGATTCCCGGCAGCGGGATGATCGGCGCCAGCGCCACGCCAAGCAGCCCGCCCGCCATGACGAGATCGCCCTGCGCGAAATTCACCGCCGCGGTGGCGTTCAGCACCAGCACGAACCCCAGGGCGACCAGCGCGTAGGCCGCACCCAGCGCGATCCCGTTGATGAGGAGTTGCAGGGTGATCAAGCGCCCTTCGCTCCCCTCACTTCACCACTCCCGTTACGTTGTCGTAACGCTTTGCGATGGCCGGCACGCGCGAGGTGCCGTCGTAGCAGACGATCACCGCCGAATGGGCCATGTTGCCCTTGCCGTCCGACTGGTAGGTCATGGCGAGGCCCTTGTGGGCGCCCGTGGACAGCGCCTTGCGCACGTCGTCGGCGGTGCGGGCCCCGGCCTTCACCGCGTCCAGCACCATGCGCGTGCCGTCATACTGGCCGAGCGCGAAGGCGTCGGGTTCCGCGTTGAAGGCGGTGCGGTAGGAGGCGGTGAAGGTCTCCACCTCCGGGCTGCCGCCGGAGATGGGGGATGCCGCAGTCTCCGCGCACACGCCCTTCAGTTCGGCGGGCTCCAGCAGGGCCGCGGTGCTCGGCTGGTGCATGGCGGAGCCGGCGACGATGGGAATGTCCACGCCGTTTGCCGCGGCCTGGCGGATGAACAGCGCGGTTGGCGCGGAATGCAGGTGCAGAACCAGGACGTCCGGCTTTGCGGCCAGCGCCTTGGTCAGCACGGGCAGCAGATCCTTGGCGGCCGGGTCCACCCCCTCCTCGAACACCGGTTCGATGCCGAGCGCCTTGAACGCCTGCTCCAGGTGCGCCTTGCCGCTCTGGCCGTAGGCGGTCGTCTGGTAGATCAGCGCGGGGCGCTTCCTACCCAGTTCCTGCACGACGTAGCGAGCGTGCGCCTCCTTGGTCACGGCGTCGCCGGGAAAGAAGCGGAAGACCCAGGGGTTGCCCTGCTCCGTGATGCTCGCCGTGCCCGACACGGTGACCAGGGGAATCTTGTACTCCGCCGCCAGCGGCAGCATGGCCAGCATCTGCGTGCCCAGCATGCTGGCCGCCACCGCCGTCACCGTGCCGCCGGCCGCGCGCTCCAGCGCCGTCACGGCCGCCTCGGGCGAGGTTCCGGTGTCGATCACCTGCGATTCGACGGCGATTCCGGCCGGCGCTTCCTTCAGCGCCAGCACCGCCCCGTTGCGCTGGCTGGTACCCTCAAGCGACAGAAAGCCGGTCAGCGGCACCAGAACCGGAACCGAAACGGTTTCGGCGCGCACCGCGCCGGCCGCCAGCACCGCAAAACCGACAACGAATGGCAGGAACCGCCGCATGGATGTGTCTCCTCCTGGCCGGCGGGGAGCCGTTGCTGAGGACACGCGCCACGGGGGCTAAGCCTCCAACGGTCGGCTCCCTTCGCTGGCATGACCCAGATCAGGTTCGATGGGTGTTGTCTCAGCCCGCTTCGCGGCGGGCACCCCAGCCGTACGTGGGCACAGTGTCGCCGGTACTCCCCT
>JAEZPL010000458.1 GCA_023413605.1 Pseudomonadota bacterium | reverse complement strand
TGCCCGGCGGCGTCGCCCGCGCCGCCTACGGCGAACGCGGCGAGGTGGCGCTGAAGCCGGCCCTGCTGGGCGCGGCGCTGGCGCTCGCCATGGTCGACCTGCTGATCGCGCTGGCCTTGCGCGGCCTGCTCGGCCGTATGGGAACGCGCCGCCGCGCGGGTGCCGCCGCCGCGGCGATCCTGATCGCCGTCGTCTCGGTGCCTCCGAAGACGGCGCGCGCCGCCGACGACATGCAGGCCACCAAGGTCACGGAGGAAACCTATCTCGCCTACGTCCGCACCGGCGACGGCGTGGTGGACGACACCTCGCGCTCCGGCCTTGAAGGGCTGGTGGACGTGCTGAACCGCCGCACGGCGGTGGAGGCCGCGGGCGCCGTCGGCGTCGATCCGGAAACCGACGAGCTGGCCTTCTTCCCCCTGCTCTACTGGCCGGTGTCCCCCGGCCAGCGCGGCCTGTCGGATCAGGCGCGCGCGCGGATCAACGAATATCTGCGCAGTGGCGGCACCATCCTGTTCGACACGCGCGACCAGTCGGCCGGCGCCATGGGCGGCAACCAGGCTCTGCAAGGGCTGGTTCAGGGGCTGGATATCCCCGCGCTGGCTCCGGTGCCGCCCGACCATGTGCTGACCAAGTCCTTCTACCTGCTGAACGATTTCCCCGGCCGCTACAACGGCGGCGACCTATGGATCGAAGCGCGCGAGGGCCGCACCAACGACGGCGTGTCGCCGATCCTCATCGGCGGCAACGACTGGGCCGCCGCCTGGGCGGTGAACCGCAACGGCCAGCCGATGTACGCGGTCGTCCCCGGCGGCGAGCGCCAGCGGGAAATGGCCTTCCGGTTCGGCGTCAACCTCGTGATGTACGCGCTGACCGGCAACTACAAGGCCGATCAGGTGCATGTGCCCGCGATCCTTGAAAGGCTCGGCCAGTGAACGTGACGACGTCAATCCTGGACGGAACCTCCATCGCGCTGGCCCCGCTGCTGCCCTGGGCCTTTCTCGTTCCGCTGTTCGTCGTGGCCCTGGCGATCCTTGTGCTCGCCATGGTCCGCCGCGCCCGCGGCGTTTGGCTGCGAACCCTGGCCGTGGCCGTGCTGGCGCTGGCGCTGGTCAATCCGTCGCTGGTGCACGAGAAGCGCGAGCCGATCAAGGACGTGGCCGTGGTAGTGCTGGACGCCTCACCCAGCCAGAACATCGGCGACCGCAAGGCCCGCGCGGAGCGTACCCTCCAGAACATCACCGACCGTTTGAAGGCCTTCGACGACCTGGAGGTGCGCGTGGTCCGGGCCGGAGACGGCGCCTCCGGGTCCGACACGATCAACGAGACGCATCTGTTCGACGCGCTGAACCGCGCCATGGCCGACGTGCCGCGCCGCCGCATGGCCGGCGCCGTGCTGATCACCGACGGGCAGGTCCACGACATCCCGGAGAACGTCGCCAAGCTGGCCGAGATCGGCCCCGTCCACACGCTGCTGACCGGCAACCGGGACGAGGGCGACCGGCGGCTGGCCATCGTGCAGGCGCCGACTTACGGCCTTGTCGGCAAGCCGGTGGAGGTGACCATCCGTGTGGACGACATGCCGGGCCGTCAGTCTCAGGACGCGGCCGTGACTCTGCGCCAGGACGGCGGCGCTCCGCGCACCATCCGCGTGCCGGTCGGCCGCGACTTCCACATGGACTTCCCCGTCACGCACGGTGGGCAGAACGTGCTGGAGATGGAGGTCGAGCCCGCCCGGCAGGAGCTGACGCTCGCAAACAACCGCACGGCGGTGGTGGTGAACGGCGTGCGCGACCGGCTGCGCGTGCTGCTGGTCTCCGGGGAGCCGCACGCGGGCGAGCGGACGTGGCGCAACCTGCTGAAGGCCGACCCTTCGGTGGACCTCGTCCACTTCACCATCCTGCGCCCACCGGAAAAGCAGGACGGCACGCCGATCCGCGAGCTGTCGCTGATCGCCTTTCCGATTCGCGAGCTGTTCGAGATCAAGCTGGACGAGTTCGACCTGATCATCTTCGACCGCTACCGGCGGCGCGGCGTGCTGCCGCAGATGTATCTGGAAAACATCGCCGAATACGTGCAGAAGGGCGGCGCCCTTCTGGAGGCGTCCGGCCAGGGCTATTCCACGCCCCTGTCGCTGTTCCGCACGCCGCTCGGCCAAGTGATGCCGGCGGAGCCGACCGGCCAGACCATCGACCGCCCCTTCAAGCCGACCGTCACCGACGTCGGCCGTCGCCACCCCGTCACCGCCGGCCTTCCCGGCGACAACCCCGAGGGCGACCCCACGTGGGGCCGCTGGTTCCACCAGGTGGAGGTCACGCCGTCCAACGGCTCCGTCGTCATGAACGGCGCCGACAACCGACCGCTGCTGATCCTCGACCGCGTCGGCAAGGGCCGCGTGGCTCAGCTGGCCTCCGACCAGATCTGGTTGTGGAGCCGCGGCTTCGAGGGCGGCGGCCCCCAGGCGGAGTTGTTGCGCCGCCTCGCCCACTGGCTGATGAAGGAACCGGAGCTTGAGGAAAACGATCTCCGCGCCCGCGTGGACGGCAACAAGATCACGGTGGAGCGCCGCTCACTGGAGCCCGACCCGCGCAGCATCACGCTGACCACCCCATCGGACCAGACCCGCACGCTGGAGATGACCGAGGACAAGACCGGCCGCGCCTCCGCGACGGTGGTCGCGTCGGAACCCGGCATCTACCGCGTGACCGACGGCGATCGCACGGCCTTGGCCGTGGTGGGCGCCGTCAACCCGCCGGAACTGGCCGACGTCCGCTCAACCGGCGACAAGCTGGCCCCGGTCGCCAAGGAAACCGGCGGCGGCATCCAGTGGATTTCCGACACCGAAGGCGGCGTCCGCCCCGGCATCGACATTCGCCGCACCCGCCCCGACCGCGCTCAATCCGGCGACGGATGGATCGGCCTGCGCGCCAACGGCGACTTCGTCGTGACGGGGGTGTCAGAAGTCCCCCTCCTTCCGGTCGCCGCCGTGCTGGCCCTGGCGCTTGGCGCGCTGCTGCTGGCCTGGCGGCGGGAAGGCCGATAAAGGTCAACATGACTGTTGCATAGGGTCGGGTTTCCGATTATGGTCCCGACCCTCCAGGCGCTCAGCGCCTTCGGTTGGGGCGTCGCCAAGCGGTAAGGCAGCGGTTTTTGGTACCGCCATTCCCAGGTTCGAATCCTGGCGCCCCAGCCACCTTCAGATTATCGAGTAAAATCAACACCTTGTCGAATTTTCTGGACAGGTGATGGTACACGGCGATGGTACACACCGCTGT
>JAEZPL010000434.1 GCA_023413605.1 Pseudomonadota bacterium | reverse complement strand
CCTCTGCTAACCCCCTCCCTCTGCTAACCCCCTCCCTCTGCTAACCAATGCAACATCGTGCAACACACGACAGGGATGTGTTGCACGGGAGATGGAGGGGTGTGGGGAAGACGCGCCAAGGGCGTTGGCGGGGAGAATAGTATCCTAGTACGGGAAACGGAGCAAGATGCGGGGCAAGCGCGTTGGGCCTCCCGCCCCGACATGATGCTTTTGCACACGTTGCGCCAAGCGTGAGCGCGTTGGTACCATCGCCGCAAAAATGTTTGCTTGGCAAACCAAGCAGCAAAAAATCGGCTTGGGAGGATCGACGATGGACAGCGCGCGGACGGCGCACATCGACGAGCTTTTGCGCGTCTCCGAAGGGGTGGCGTCCAGGCGTGACGCGATCATCCAGGAGTCCTGGCGCCGCTGCGTGGCCGACCACAAGCTCGACCCGGCCGTCGCGCGCGAGGCCTACATCCTGCCGCACGAACGGCTGCGCGTGCACCGCGACGCGATGGACGAGTTCCTGCGCATGGCGCGCTTCGGGCTGGAGGCGCTGTACCGGCAGGTGGCGGGCATGGGCTATGTGATGCTGCTGACCGACAGCAACGGCATCACCGTCGATTTCATCGGCGACCCGACCTTCGACAACCACCTGCGTCGGGCCGGGCTGTATCTGGGGGCGGACTGGAACGAGGGGCGCGCGGGCACCTGCGCGGTCGGCACCTGCATCGCGACGGGCGAGCCGCTGACCGTCCACCAGACCGACCATTTCGACGCCACCCACATCGGCCTGACCTGCACGGCCTCCCCCGTCTACGACAGCGGCGGGGAGTTGGCGGCGGTGCTGGACATCTCCGCCCTGCGCTCGCCGGAGCCGAAGATCAGCCAGCATCTGGCGTTGCAGATGGTCCGGGGCTACGCGCACAAGATCGAAACCGCCAACCTCTACAACAACTTCCGGCGGGACTGGGTGGTCAAGCTCTCGTCCTCGCAGGAGTTCGCGGAGGTCGACCCGGACGTGGTCATCGCGCTGGACGGCGCCGGCCGGATCATCGGCTTCAACAACCGCGCCCGCCGGGTGCTGACGCGGGGGGAGACCAGCGGCGCGCCGCTGCTCGGCCGCTCCTTCTCCGACGTCTTCGACGCGGAGGTCGACGACCTCGTGCGCTTCGTGCGGTCCATGCCATCCGACCAGCGGACATTGCGGCTGAAGCGCTGCGGCACCTCCCTCTTCGCCCAGGCGATGCCGCCGCCGGCCATCACCGTGCCGCGCCCGCGCCCCGCGGAGGAAACGAGCCTGCCCGAACCGCTCCAGGCCGTGTCGGGCGGCGACCCCGCCTTGAAATCCATGCTGGGGCGGGCCGCGAAGCTGGTGAACACGCGCATGAGCCTGCTGATCCACGGCGAGACCGGCACCGGAAAGGAGCATTTCGCCAAGGCCCTGCACCGGGCCAGCGTGCGCGCCGGAAAGCCATTCGTGGCCGTGAACTGCGCCGCCCTGCCGGAATCGCTGATCGAAAGCGAGCTGTTCGGGCACGAGCCCGGCTCCTTCACCGGGGCGGCGTCGCGCGGCAAGAAGGGGCTGGTGCTGGAGGCGGACGGCGGCACCCTGTTCCTGGACGAGATCGGCGACATGCCGCTGTCCTCCCAGACCCGTCTGCTGCGCGTGCTGGCGGAGCGGGAGGTGACTCCGGTCGGGCGGACGCGGGCCGTGTCGGTGGACGTGCGCGTGATCGCGGCGACGCACCGCAATCTGGTCGACCTCGTGAAGGCCGGCACCTTCCGCGACGACCTGTATTTCCGCCTGAACGGCGCCGTCTTCACCCTGCCGCCGTTGCGCCAGCGCGGCGACCTCGACTGGCTGATCGACCGGCTGCTGGCCGAGCGGGTGGACCGCGAGGGCATCGACTTCGCCATCACCGCCCCGGCGCTGGCGGCGCTGCGCGCCCACAGCTGGCCCGGCAACGTGCGGGAACTGGTGAACGTGCTGGACTACGCCTGCGCCGTCTGCGCCGACGGGATGATCGAGTTGGACGACCTGCCCGAACCGGTCCATCGCAGCGGCGAGTTCGAGGCCTGGCCGGCGGACGCCCCGCCTCTGTCCTCCCCCGCCGCCGCGGACGACCAGGCCGACCGCCTGCGCGAGGCGCTGCGCCGCCAGCACTGGAACGTGTCGGCGGTGGCGCGGGACCTGGGCGTGGACCGCTCGACCATCCACCGCCAGATGCGCCGCTATGGCATCGTGCCGCCGCATCGGGAGTGAAGCCCTTCTCCCCTCCGGGGAGAAGGGTTGGGATGAGGGGGCGCCCGGAGGGCGGACCAGCGCTGCAATATGGCTGCGTTGGCGGCCACGGCCGCCCCCTCACCCAAACCCTCTCCCGCTCTCGGCGGCCAAAGGCCGCCTGTCGCCGACAGCGCCCGCTAGCGGGCGCGAAAGGCCAGAGGGGAGAGGGCTTCACTGGTGCAACACCTGTGGCATCCGCCTGCAACAGGTCGTGCAACAACGCCCCGCCTCACCCGGCCCGAACTGCCGGATTTTAAAGACGATCAGTCGCACGAACAAACTGGCACATCCCCTGCAATGCGTCCCGCGACGCAGAAGCTGGAAGGGAGTGCAGCGTGGCTCCGGTTGTCGGCATCATCGCCAATCCAGTCTCCGCCCGTGACATACGCCGGGTCGTCGCCAACGCGGCCAGCCTGCAGATCACGGACCGGGCGAACATCGTCCTGCGTGTCCTGGCCGCCCTCCGCGCCTGCGGGGTGACCGACGTCCTGATGATGCCCGAAAAGGGCGGCATCCGCGGGCATGTGGAGCGCGGCGTCGTCCGCGCCCGCGCGCACGGCGAGACGCCCTTTCCCGCCATTCACCTCGTGGACATCCCGGTGACCGGCACCGTGGCCGACACCCACCGCGCCGCCGCGGCCATGCGGCAGGCCGGCGCGGCCGCCATCGTGGTGCTGGGCGGCGACGGCACGCACCGCGCCGTGGCGACCCATTGCGGCGACGTGCCCATCGCCGGCATCTCCACCGGCACCAACAACGCCTTCCCCGAACACCGGGAGCCCACCATCACCGGGCTGGCGACCGGACTTGCCGTTACGGGCCAAGTGCCCGCCCCCATCGCCTTTTCCATGAACAAGCGCATCGACGTCTGCGTGAACGGTGGCGAGGTGCGGGAGATCGCGCTGGTGGACGTGGCGCTGGTGACGGAGCGCTACATCGGCGCCCGCGCGCTCTACCGGACGGAGAACTTCCGGGAGCTGTTCGTGACCTTCGCCGACCCGGAGGTGATCGGCATGTCCGCCATCGCCGGCCTGCTGGAGCCCGTCGCCCGCGACGAGAGCGGCGGGCTGATGGTCCGCCTCGCCACGCCCGACCAGCGGCAGGCCGGCCACTGCCGGACGGAGCTGCGCGCGCCCATCGCGCCGGGGATGGTGACCGCGGTCGGCGTCACCGACTGGCGACGCATGCCGGCCGGCGTGCCCTTCGTGCCGGAGGTGAAGGCCGGCTCCATCGCGCTGGACGGCGAGCGCGAGGTCTCTTTCTCGGCGCGCGACCGCGTGTCCCTGACGCTGAGGGACGGCGCCTTCCGCACCGTCAACGTGGGCGGCTGCATGCGGTTCGCCGCCCAGAACCGGCTGCTGGCCGGCGTTCCGGCGCCCGCCCCGGCCACGCTTTCAAAAGCCGCCCTTTAAAAAACCAACAAAGGGAGAATCACCGTGACCGAGAATCTTGCTTCCCAGGGGCCTTTTCCCTTGAGCCGCGACGACCTGCTGAAAGCCTATCGGATCATGCGGACGATCCGCGAGTTCGAGGAACGGCTGCACATCGACTTCGCCAAGGGCGACATCCCCGGCTTCGTGCACCTCTACGCCGGCGAGGAGGCGAGCGCCGCCGGCATCATGATGCACCTGAAGGACAACGACCGCATCGCCTCCACCCACCGCGGCCACGGCCACTGCATCGCCAAGGGCGTGGACGTGCACGAGATGATGGCGGAGATCTACGGCCGCTCCACCGGCGCCTGCCGGGGCAAGGGCGGGTCGATGCACATCGCCGACCTGTCCAAGGGCATGATGGGGGCAAACGGGATTCTCGGCGCCGGTGCTCCGCTGGCCTGCGGGGCGGCGCTGGCGGCCAAGGTACGCGGCGACGGCGGGGTCGGCATCAGCTTCGTCGGCGACGGCGCGTCCAACCAGGGCACCTTTCTGGAAAGCCTGAACCTCGCCGCGGTGTGGAACCTGCCGGCGATCTTCGTGGTGGAAAACAACGGCTACGCCGAATCCACGTCCCGCGACTGGGCGGTGGCGGTGGACTCCTACATCGACCGCGCCAGCGGCTTCGGCCTGCCGGGCGTCACGGTGGACGGCACCGACTTCTTCGCCGTGTACGAGGCGGCGGGCGAGATCATCCGGCGCGCGCGCGAGGGCGGCGGGCCGGCGCTGCTGGAATGCAACATGGTCCGCTTCTACGGCCATTTCGAAGGCGACGCCCAGACCTACCGCGCCAAGGGCGAAGTGGAGGCGATCCGCGCCAGCCGCGACTGCATCAAAATGTTCGCCGAGCGCGTGATCGAAGCCGGCGTCGTCTCCCGCGCCGAGTTGGAGGCCATCGACAAGGAAGTTCTGGACCTGATCGAGGACGCCGTCCGCTCCGCCAAGGCCGCCCCGCTGCCCGGCCCGGCCGACCTGCTGACCGACGTCTACGTCTCCTACTGAAAAAAGCCTGCGAAACGGAGGAATGCACCATGACCCGCAAGATCAGCATGAAGCAGGCGATCAACGAGGCGCTGGACCTGGAGATGACGCGCGACCCGACCGTCGTCGTGATGGGCGAGGACATCGTGGGCGGCACCGGATCGCCCGGCGAGGATGACGCCTGGGGCGGCGTGCTGGGCGTCACCAAGGGGCTGTACGCCAAGCACGGCGACCGGCTGATGGACACGCCGCTGTCGGAATCCGCCTACATCGGGGCGGCCATCGGGGCCGCCACCTGCGGCCTGCGCCCGGTGGCGGAGCTGATGTTCATCGACTTCATGGGCGTCTGCTTCGACCAGATCTTCAACCAGGCGGCCAAGTTCCGCTACATGTTCGGCGGCAAGGCGGAAACGCCGGTGGTCATCCGCG
>JAEZPL010000429.1 GCA_023413605.1 Pseudomonadota bacterium | reverse complement strand
GGCCCGGCTGCCTTTTTTATGAGTTGTTTGCGTCAACCCGATCCGCTTGGATCCGTTCGGAAGGAAGAGGGCGAAACCATGGCCGAAATTACCGCCGCGCTCGTCAAGGAACTGCGCGAGAAGACCGGTGCGGGCATGATGGACTGCAAGAAGGCGCTGGCCGAGACCCAGGGCGACCTTGAGGGCGCCGTCGACTGGCTGCGCAAGAAGGGCCTCGCCGCTGCCGCCAAGAAGTCGGGCCGCGTCGCAGCCGAGGGTCTGGGCGCCGTCGCCACCGCCGGCAACGCCGGTGCCGTGGTCGAGGTGAACGCCGAGACCGACTTCGTCGCTCGCAACGACAAGTTCCAGGGCTTCGCCCTCAAGGCCGCCGAGCTGGCGCTGGCCGGTGCCGGCGACGTCGAGGGCCTGAAGGCCGCCGCCTATCCGGACGCCGGCCGTTCGGTCCAGGAGGAACTGACCAACCTGATCGCCACCATTGGCGAGAACATGAACATCCGCCGCTCGACCAAGCTGTCGGTGCCGGCCGGCGTGGTCGTGTCCTACGTCCACTCGGCCATCGCGCCGGGCCTTGGCAAGATCGGCGTTCTGGTCGCCCTGGAGTCGACCGGCGACACCGCCAAGCTGAACGACCTGGGCAAGCAGATCGCGATGCACATCGCCGCCGCCCGTCCGGACGCCCTGGACATCGCCGACGTCGACACCTCCGCGCTGGAGCGTGAGCGCAACGTGCTCGCCGAGCAGGCCCGCGCTTCGGGCAAGCCGGAGAACATCGTCGAGAAGATGCTCGAAGGCCGCATCCGCAAGTACTACGAGGAAGTGGTGCTGTTGGAGCAGACCTACGTGATCGACGGTGAGACGAAGGTCCGCAAGGTGGTCGAGAACGCCGCCAAGGACATCGGCGCGCCGGTGAAGGTCACGGGCTTCGTCCGTTACGCGCTGGGCGAGGGCATCGAGAAGGCGGAGAGCGATTTCGCCGCCGAGGTTGCCGCCGCCGCCGGCCAGAAGTAAGGGCCAAAGCGCGCGCCGAGTATCATCCTTCACACCAAACGGGAGAAAGCCCCTCATGGCTCAAACCACCGGGAGCACCGTTACGGCCGATGCCGTCCGCTTCAAGCGAGTCCTTCTCAAGGTATCGGGCGAAGCGTTGATGGGTCAGCGCGATTACGGCCTCGACCCGGAGGTGGTCAACCGCGTCGCCAACGAGGTGAAGGCGGTGATCGAGCTGGGTGTCCAGGTCAGCCTGGTCATCGGCGGGGGCAACATCTTCCGCGGTGTGAAGGGTGCGGCCGGTGGGATGGAGCGTGCATCGGCCGACTACATCGGAATGCTTGCCACCGTGATGAACGCGCTCTCCATGCAGAGCGCGTTGGAGCGGATGGGCGTCACCACCCGCGTGCAGTCGGCCATTCCCATGTCGTCCGTGTGCGAGCCGTACATCCGGCGCCGCGCCATCCGGCACATGGAGAAGGGGCGCGTGGTGATCTTCGCCGCCGGCACCGGCAACCCGTTCTTCACCACCGACACCGCAGCCGCGCTGCGCGCGTCGGAAATGGGCTGCGATGCGCTGCTGAAGGGCACGCAGGTCGACGGCGTCTACACCGCCGACCCCAAGAAGGTGAAGGACGCGGAGCGGTACGAACGTCTTACCTACCTCGACGTCCTGGCACGGGACCTTCAGGTGATGGACGCCTCCGCAATCTCCTTGGCGCGCGAGAACCGCATCCCCATACTCGTTTTCTCGATCCACACGCCCGGCGCCTTTGCCGAGGTGATGCAGGGTCGTGGCAAGTTCACCATCATAACAGAAGAAACGGAGTGAGCCGTGGCAGCGCCCGACGCATCGGATCTCAAGCGCCGTATGGAAGGAGCGCTTGAGGCGTTTCGCAAGGAGTTGAGCGGTCTGCGCACCGGCCGCGCCTCCGCCAGCCTGCTTGAGCCCGTGACCGTCGAGGCCTACGGCAGCAAGATGCACCTGAAGGAGGTCGGCACGGTCAGCGTGCCCGAGCCGCGCATGATCGTCGTCCAGGTCTGGGACCGGGGTATGGTCAAGGCGGTGGAGAAGGCCATCCGCGATTCGGGTCTGGGCCTGAATCCGCAGTCGGAAGGGCAGAACATCCGTGTTCCGTTGCCCGACCTGACCCAGGAGCGCCGTCAGGAACTCGCCAAGGTCGCACACAAGTACGCCGAGCAGGCCCGCGTGGCTGTGCGCAACGTCCGCCGTGACGGCATGGACGGTCTGAAGAAGGCCGAGAAAGCCAGCGAGATAACGCAGGACGAGCACAAGCAGCAGGCCGATAAGGTGCAGGCTCTCACCGATCAGTACATCAAGCAGATCGATGACGCGCTTGCGCTCAAAGAAAAGGACATCATGCAGGTCTGACGGCATGCGCGACGCGGAAGAAGGCCGCCCCCTGCGCCCGCCCGCGCACGTGGCCGTGATCATGGACGGCAACGGGCGTTGGGCGAAGGCCAGGGGCCTGCCGCGCACCGCCGGCCACAAAAAGGGCGTGGAAGCGGTCCGGCGTACGGTCGAGGCCGCCGGCGACCTAGGGATCGGCTATCTGACGATCTTCAGCTTCTCCTCCGAAAACTGGCGGCGGCCGGAGGAGGAGGTGTCCGATCTGATGCAACTCCTGCGCTTCTATCTGCGCAGCGAGATTGCGGACCTGCACCGCAACGGCGTGCGTCTGCGCGTCATCGGCGACCGGGCCCGACTGTCGGACGACATCATCCGACTGATCGAGAACGCCGAGGATCTCACCAAGGACAACCGCCGGCTGACGCTCGTGGTGGCACTCAGCTACGGTTCCCGGCAGGAGATCGCGCTTGCGGCACGCCGATTGGCTGAAGAGGTTAAGGCCGGGCTCATCGACCCGATGGACATCGGCGAGGAACTGTTCGCGAGCCGGCTGTTCACCGTCGACATTCCGGATCCCGACCTGATCATCCGCACCAGCGGCGAAAAACGCATCAGCAACTTCCTGCTTTGGCAGGCGGCTTACGCCGAGCTGGTCTTTGTGGACACGCTCTGGCCTGACTTTACCAAGCGTGACCTGGAGGCGGCGATTGAAGAGTTCCACCGACGGGAACGTCGCTTCGGCGCCACGGCCGGCTCCCGCTAAAACCGGCGACCTCAAGACTCGCGTCCTTTCGGCGCTCGTCATGGCGCCGGTGGTGCTGGTTGCCGTGTGGCTCGGCGGCTGGGTGTTCCGCGCGCTGATTGCCGTGGGCGCCGTGCTGTCGGCTGCCGAATGGATCAACCTCGTTCCCAGCGCCCGCAAGACGCCGGCCCTGCTGTTATCCGCAGGTGGCGTTCTGCTGGCCCTCGCGACCCAGATCGTGGCTGGCCCGTTGGGTGCCATGGTCGTGGCCGTGATCGCCGCCATCGCCGTGGCGTTGGTCGGCGGCGGGGGCAACCGCTGGCTGCTTGGCGTCGGCATCGTCTACGTCGTGGCCGGCATTGCCGGCTTGATGTGGCTGCGCGACTTGCCGGACGTCGGGCTTGCCCTGTTCCTGTTCACCATGCTGGCCGTCTGGGCGACGGACGTGGGCGCCTATGCCGCTGGCCGCACCATCGGCGGACCGAAGCTTGCACCTCGCATCAGCCCCAAGAAGACCTGGGCCGGTCTGATCGGGGGTATGGCCAGTTCCGCCCTGGTGGGCTGGGGCGTGGCGATGAGCTTCGGCGCCCAGCGTCCACTGCTGGCCTTGGCGGTCGGGGGAGCGCTGGCCGTCGTGGCGCAAGCGGGTGATCTCTTCGAATCCGCGGTCAAACGCCGTTTCAATGTCAAGGACAGTGGCCATCTCATTCCGGGGCATGGCGGCATCCTCGACCGCATCGACGGGCTGCTGGTCGCCGCCCCGGTGCTGGCACTCTTCCACGCGACCCTTGGGACGGCGGTGTCATGGTGGTGACCCCTGAAACGACGGCGGATGTGCCGCGCCGGGTGACGATCCTTGGTTCTACCGGTTCGGTCGGCACACAGACCGTTGATCTCGTCGCTCGCGATCCCGAACGTTTCCCGGTTGAAGCCCTGACGGCCAATCGCAACGTGGCGCTGCTGGCCGAACAGGCCCACCAGTTGAAGCCCAGGCTCGCCGTCGTCGCCGATCCTGCCAAATATGCCGAGTTGAAGGAGGCCCTCGCCGGAACCGGCGTGGAGGCCGCGGCCGGGGCGGAGGCGGTGGCCGAGGCGGCGCAGCGCCCGTCGAATTGGGTCATGGCCGCCATCGTCGGCGCGGCCGGCTTGGAGCCGACGCTTGCCGCCATCCGCCGGGGCGCCTGCGTGGCCTTCGCCAACAAAGAAGTGCTGGTCTGTGCCGGCGCCCTGATGATGGAGGAGGTGAACCGGCACCGCGCCACGCTGCTGCCCGTGGACAGCGAGCATTCGGCCATCTATCAGGTCTTCGACTTTGCGCGGGTGGACAGCGTTCAGCGCCTGATTCTCACCGCTTCGGGCGGCCCGTTCCGCACCAGGGACCGAGCCTTCATGGCTACGGCCACGCGGGAGCAGGCGGTGGCGCACCCGACCTGGGACATGGGCGCGAAAATCTCCATCGACAGCGCCACCATGATGAACAAGGGGCTGGAGATCATCGAGGCCCACTTCCTCTTCGGCATCCCGGAGCCGAAGATCGACGTGCTGGTTCATCCGCAGTCCGTGGTGCATTCGCTGGTGGAGTATGTGGACGGCTCCGTTCTTGCCCAACTGGGCACGCCCGACATGCGCACGCCCATCGCCTATGCGCTGGGCTGGCCGGCGCGCATTCCGACTCCGGCGGAGCGCCTCGACCTCGTGAAGGCAGCGACGCTGACCTTCGAGGCTCCGGATCCCGAACGGTTTCCTGCCCTTAGGCTCGCCCGGGCCGCCTTGCAAAGCGGTGGGGGCGCTCCTACTATTCTCAGTGCCGCCAATGAAGTGGCCGTGCAGGCGTTTCTCGACCGCCGAATCGGCTTCCTCGACATCGAAAAAGTCGTCGAGGAGACGTTGGGCGCGCTCCCCCACCGGCCGCTCCACAACCTCGGGGAGGTGCGGGGCACCGACGCCGAAGCGCGCCGCGTGGCGACGGACCGGGTGTCTGCGCTGGGCCGCTGAGGCCGAGGAGACAACGGGCGGATCGGTGGGCGGGTTGGTGTTGGTCGAGCTGCAAAGGGTGTGATGGACGTCATGGGCGGCTTCGGGACCACGCTACTGTCTTTCCTGCTGGTCCTAACCGTGCTCGTGTTTGTGCACGAACTCGGCCACTATCTCGTAGCGCGCCGCAACGGCGTGCGGATCGAGACCTTCTCCATCGGGTTCGGGCCGGAGCTGTTCGGGTGGACCGACCGCGCCGGCACGCGCTGGAAGTTCAGCGCCATTCCGCTCGGCGGCTATGTGAAGATGTTCGGCGATGCCGACCCGGCGAGCACGCCGGGGGCGCACACGCAGACGATGACGCCGGAAGAACGTGCGGTTTCCTTCCACCACAAGAGCCTGGGCCAGCGGGCTGCCATCGTTGCCGCAGGCCCCATTGCGAATTTCGTTTTCGCCATCGTCACGCTGACCATCCTGTTCGCCACGGCCGGTCAGTCCTTCACGCCGCCGGACGTCGGGGGTGTGCAGCCGGGCAGCGCCGCGGAGCGCGCCGGACTGCAGCCGGGCGATCTGATCGTGTCGATCAACGGCAGCGGCATTCAGCGTTTCGAGGAAATCCGCCAGATCGTCTCCATCCAGCCGGGCGAGCCGCTCCAGATGGAAGTGGAGCGCGACGGCCGCATCGTGTCCCTGACGGCCACGCCGGACGTCAAGGAGGTTACCGATCGACTCGGCAACTCCCACCGCATCGGCCAGCTCGGCATCATGCGGGGTGGTGCTGAGAACAAGCGCCACGACCCGCTGACGGCTTTCTGGCAGGCCGGGCGCGAGGTGACCGGAATGATCACTGGAACCTTCACGGCGCTCGGCCAGATGGTCCAGGGATCTCGCGGCACCGAGGAACTGGGTGGACCTCTGCGGATCGCTCAGATGTCCGGCGAAGTGGCGCAGTCCGGCTGGTACCCGCTGATCTGGTTCATGACCTTCCTGTCGGTGAACCTCGGCCTGATCAATCTGTTCCCGGTACCGCTGCTCGACGGCGGCCACCTGATGTTTTATGCCCTCGAAGCGGTTCGTGGACGCCCGCTCGGACCTAAAGCGCAAGAATACGGTTTCCGCATCGGTCTCGCTTTGGTATTAACGCTCATGGTTTTTGCCACGTGGAACGACCTCGTTCAGCTGCGCGTGGTGGATTTCTTTCGGGGGCTGATTTCCTGACGGATCACCCCCAAAGCCAGGGAGCGTGCTTTGCGGGTGTCCAGCAGGGTTCTGGTGCTCAGCCTGATGGCTGGTTGCGCCATGACGACGGTTGCTCTTGCACTTTCCCAAACGGCCTGGGCCCAGACCGGCGGGGCCAAGCCCGGTTCCTTCGGTGATCGGACGGTCGTCGCGCAGATGTTCTCCGGCGGCACCGTCCGTGACATCCGCGTGGAAGGGGTTCAGCGCATCGAGCCCACGACGGTGCGGTCTTATCTAACGCTGTCGCCCGGCGACGCCTTCGATCCCGACCGCATCGACCAGTCGCTGAAAAACCTGTTCAATACGGGTTTGTTCGCTGACGTGGTGCTGAAGCGCGAGGGCGACACGCTGGTGGTCGCGGTGGTCGAGAACCCGATCATCAACCGCATCGCGTTCGAGGGCAACCGGCGCATCGAAAAGGATAATCTGGAGAAGGAGATCCAGCTGCGCCCCCGCACGGTCTACACGCGCACCCGCGTGCAGAACGACGTGCAGCGAATCCTGGACATCTACCGCCGCCAGGGACGCTTCGCCGCGACTGTCGAGCCGAAGATCATCCAGCTCGATCAAAACCGCGTCGATCTGGTGTTCGAGATCAACGAAGGTGTCCGCACCGGCGTTCGCCGCATCACGTTCGTGGGCAACGAGAAGTTCTCCGACGGTTCGCTGCGCGAGGCGATCCAGACGAAGGAATCGGCCTGGTGGCGGTTCCTGTCGTCCGACGACAATTACGATCCGGACCGTCTGAACTACGACCGCGACCTGCTGCGCCGATTCTATCTCAAGGAAGGCTACGCGGACTTCCGTGTCGTGTCCGCGGTCGCAGAATTGACGCCGGACCGCGACGACTTCGTCATCACCTTCACCATCGACGAGGGTGAGCGGTACAAGTTCGGCAAGGTGGACATCAACACCACCCTGAAGGCGTTGGACCCTGAGCAGATCCGCGGCGTGATGACCACGCGCGAAGGCGACTGGTACAACGCGCAGGAGGTTGAGAACACCATCAACAAGCTGGCCACCGCGGTCGGCGACCTGCAATACGCGTTCGTGGACGTCCGGCCGCGAATCACGCGTAACCGCGACAACCAGTCGATTGACATCACCTACGAGATCGCCGAGGGCCCGCGCGTGTTCGTGGAGCGCATCGACGTCACCGGCAACGTGCGCACCCTGGACAAGGTGGTGCGTCGCGAACTGCTGGTGTCCGAAGGCGACCCGTTCAGCGCGACGAAGCTGCGTCGGTCCGAACAGCGGATCAAGGACCTGGGCTTCTTCGAGAAGGCCAGCATCACGACGGCCGAGGGCACCGCCCCCGATCGATCGGTGGTGAACGTCGAAGTGACGGAGCAGTCGACCGGCGAAATCGCCATCGGCGCCGGTTATTCGACGTCCGACGGCCCGTTGGCCGACTTCTCGATCCGGGAGCGCAACCTGCTTGGCCGCGGACAGGACCTGCGCTTCGGCGCCACCGTGTCCGGCCGCCGCCAGGAATACGACGTCTCCTTCACCGAGCCGTATTTCCTCGATCGCGACCTGTCGGCCGGATTCGACCTGTTCCGCATCACGCGCGACTATCAGGACGAAAGTTCGTTCGACGAGAAGAACACGGGCTTCGCGTTGCGCATGGGCTATCCGCTGACGGATAACCTTCGCCAGCGCGTCTATTACCAGTTCCAGAACACCGACATCACCAGCGTCCCCACCACGGCGTCGCGGTACATCCAGGCGGAAAAGGGCGGTCGCGTCACCTCGCTGATCGGCCAGGAGCTGACCTACGATCGGCGCAACAGCCGCCTGGATCCGACGGACGGCTACTACATTCGCCTGACCAACGACTTCGCCGGTGTGGGCGGCAATGCCCGGTATCTGCGCAATCGCCTCGGGGCCGGCTATTACCTGCCGGTGTTCAGCGAGAGCTGGGTTCTGAGCACCACCGGTGAAATCGGTTACATCGTTGGCCTGGGCAAGGACATCGCACTGTCCGACCGCTTCTTCATCGGCGGCGATACGCTGCGTGGCTTCAACACCGCCGGCATTGGCCCGCGCGATCTGCGCACGGGCGACGCGCTCGGCGGCACGCGCTACGCCCGCGGCTCGGTGGAGATGAGCTTCCCTCTCGGCCTGCCCGAGGAATTCGGCCTGAAGGGCCACGCCTTCTCCGACGTCGGCACGTTGGGCAAGGTGGACATCGACGATCCTCTTGTCGCGGACAGCGAATCGATTCGGTTGTCGGCGGGTGCTGGCGTATCCTGGCGGTCGCCGTTTGGCCCCATCCGCCTCGATTTCGCCGTGCCGATCCTCAAGGAAAGCTACGACAAGAAAGAGATCTTCCGTTTCAGCTTCGGAACCAGGTTCTAACGATGCAGTTCAGCAAGTTCAGGGCACTGCTCGCCGCCGGTGCGGTCATGGCAGGCGTGGCAATCACCTCCCCGGCGGTGTCCGCCCAGGAGACCAAAACCGATCTCAAGGCGCCCGTCATCGCGGTGGTGGACGTCCAGAAGATCATGCAGGAATCGAACGCCTCCAAGGGCGTTTCCAAGTCCTTCGAGTCGCTGCGCGAAACCTACCAGAAGGAAATTTCCTCGCTGGAAGACAAGTTGCGCAAGTCCGAGGAGGAACTGCGCAAGCAGCAGACGGTGTTGGCACCGGACGCGCTCGCGACGAAGCGCCGCGACTTCGAGAAGCAGGTCGCCGACGTGCAGAAGACCGTCCAGACGCGCAAGCGCGCGCTGGAAAACGCGCTGAACGAGGCGATGGCGGTCGTCCACAAGAGCATGGTGGAGGTCGTTGCCGAGGTGGCCCGCGAGCGCGGCGCCAACTTGGTGCTCGCCCGCCAGCAGTTCGTGCTTGTGGACACCCAGCTCGACGTTACCGAAACGGTGATGGAGCGGGTGAACAAGAAGCTGCCCCAGGTCGCGCTGAACGTTCCGAAGCAGTAAGGCGGATCGCGCCCCGTTTCGGGCGCATCCTCCCGGTTGCGAAAGCCGGGCCGTCATCGCCGTTCATGGCGATGACGGCCTTTGGCTTTGATGGAGCCGGAGCGGGTGAGGCCGGAAGGCGTGGTGATTGATAAATCCCCCGAAATGGGGCACAACGGGCGACACCCCGCGGCCGGCGCACCGCGCACGGCGGGGATGAACCCGGAGATTTGAAAGGCGAGCGGCCGGACCATGGATGTGACGGCGGACAACAAGAAGATGGCCGACATCGACATCACGCGGATCATGCAGATGATCCCGCATCGCTATCCGATCCTGATGATCGATCGCGTGGTCGATGTGACGCTGGGCGAGAGCGCCACCGGTGTCAAGAATGTGACGATCAACGAGCCGTACTTCCAGGGGCACTTTCCGTCGCGTCCGGTCATGCCGGGCGTGCTGATCATCGAGGCGATGGCCCAGACCTCCGCCGTGCTGGTCGTTGCCACCTTGGGTGCCGAATCGGAAGGCAAGCTCGTCTATTTCATGACCGTGGACGAGGCGCGCTTCCGCCGTCCGGTCACGCCGGGCGACACCATCCACATCCACGTGACGAAGCAGCGCCAGCGCGCCAACGTGTGGAAGTTCAAGGGTGAGGCCAAGGTCAACGGTGTCCTGGTCGCCGAAGCCGTCTATTCCGCCATGATTCTGGACGAGAAATGAGCGTTTCCATTCACCCGTCGGCAGTTGTGGATCCGGCGGCCAAGCTGGGCGAGGGGGTCTTCGTCGGCCCCTTCTGCGTGGTCGGTCCGGATGTCGAACTTGGCGACCGCGTGCGGTTGACGTCCCATGTGGTGGTCGAAGGGCGCACCCGCATCGGGGAAGACACGGTCATCTATCCCTTCGCGTCCATCGGCCATCGACCGCAGGATCTGAAGTTCAGGGGCGAGACGTCCGAACTGATCATCGGGCGGAGCAACCAGATTCGCGAACATGTCACCATGAGCCCCGGCACCGAAGGCGGCGGCATGGTGACCCGCGTCGGCGACAACGGACTGTTCATGGTCGGCGTGCACGTTGCGCACGACTGCATCGTCGGCAACAACGTGGTGCTCGCCAACAACGCCACGCTGGCCGGTCATGTGGAGTTGGGCGATTTCGTCACCATCGGCGGTCTTTCTGCCGTGCACCAATTCGTTCGCATTGGTTCGCACGCCATGATCGGCGGCATGTCGGGCGTCGAGAAGGACGTCATCCCTTATGGGCTGGTCATGGGTGAGCGGGCGCGACTGGCCGGCCTGAACTTGATCGGGCTGGAACGCCGCGGCTTCCAGAAGGACGACATCCACGCGCTGCGCGCCGCCTACCGGATGCTGTTCGGGCCGGAAGGCACCTTCGCCGAGCGGATGGAGGAGGTCGGACGGGATCTGGGCGAGAAGACGCTCGTTTCCGACGTGCTGGAGTTTATCCGCTCCCGCGCCTCGCGGTCCCTGTGCCAACCGCGTGAGGGCTGAGGGCCCGTCGTCCGCCGCAACGCCTGCGCCGGGCGTGTTTGCTGGGGGAGATCGCGCCGTGTCGCAGCCTCTGCCGAAGCTCGGCATTCTCGCGGGTGGCGGCACGCTGCCCGCCCGCATCGCCGCGGCAGTGCGTGGCCAGGGACGGGACGTCTTCATCGTGGCGTTCGATGGTCACACCGATCCCATCACCGTTTCGGGCTGGCCGCACCTGTGGAGCCGCTTTGGTGCTGCCGGCAGCATCATTGCCCGCCTGAAACAGGAAGGCGTGCAGGACCTGGTCTTTGCCGGACCGGTGCGGCGGCCTTCCTTCACCGAGCTTCTTCCGGATTGGTACACCACCAAGTTCCTGGCCAAGGTCGGCACCCGCGCGCTGGGTGACGATGGCCTACTGCGCTCCGTCGCGAAGGAACTGGAAGGGGAGGGATTCCGCGTGGTCGGTCTCCATGACTTGCTGGGTGAGTTGCTGACTCAACCCGGTCCCGTCGGACGTCTGCGACCGGACGCGGAAGCGGAGCGCGACATCGCGCGTGCCGTCCAGGTGGCGCGCACGCTGGGTGCGCTGGACGTTGGGCAGGGGGCTGTGGTTCAGCAGGGAATCGTGCTGGCCGTCGAGGCCATCGAGGGGACGGACGCCATGTTGGAGCGCTGCGGTGCGGTGCGGCGTCCCGGTCCCGGCGGTGTTCTGGTGAAGGTGAAGAAGCCGCAGCAGGACCGGCGGCTGGATCTGCCAACGATGGGTGTGACCACCGTGGAAAACGCGGCACGCGCGGGCTTGCGCGGCATCGCCGTCGAGGCCGGTGGCAGCCTGCTGGTGGACCGGGGGGCGGTCGCGGAAGCCGCCGACCGGCTGGGCCTGTTCGTGATCGGCATCGACGTTCCGCAGGCGTCCGCGGGGAGCGCAGGAACGTGAGCGGTCCATTGCTGTTCCTGATCGCCGGAGAACCCTCGGGCGACGCGTTGGGTGCGCGCTTCATGGCTGCGTGCAAGCGCCTGACCGGCGGCAACGTCCGGTTCGCCGGGATCGGCGGGGAGAAGATGATCGCGGAAGGGCTGGAAAGCCTTTTCCCCATGGGCGAACTGACGCTGTTCGGCGTGTTCGAACTGCTGCCGCATCTGCCGAACCTGATGCGCCGCATGGAGCAGACCGTAGCGGAGATTCGGCGGCTGCGTCCGGATGCGGTGATTGGCATCGATTCGCCGGGCTTCACGGTGCGCATTGCCAAGCGCGTGAAGGCCGAGGCGCCCGGCATTCCGCTGATCCACTACGTCGCGCCGACCGTCTGGGCCTGGAAGCCGCAGCGGGCCGCCAAGTACGCGGCGATCTACGATCACCTGCTGGCGATCTTGCCCTTCGAGCCGCCCTATTTCGAAAAGGAAGGGCTGGCCTGCAGCTTCGTCGGACATTCGGTCGTGGAAAGCGGGGCAGGGCAGGGCGATGGCGCACGCTTTCGGGCGGCCCACGGCATTCCCGACGATGCTCGGATCGTTGCCGCGCTGCCCGGCAGCCGGAAGGGAGAGGTGAGCCGCCTTCTTCCGGACTTCCGCGCCACGCTGGAACGGCTGTTGCCGACGCATCCGAACCTGATCGCGGCCGTGCCCACCGTGGCGACTGTAAAGGATAGGGTGGCGGCCGAAGTGGCTACTTGGCCGCTGCGGACCATCCTCGTGGAAGGGGATGCGGCCAAGTATGACGCGTTCGCGGCAGCGGAGGCTGCGTTGGCGGCATCAGGCACCGTGGCGCTGGAACTTGCCTTGGCGCGCTTGCCGACGGTGATCGCCTATCGTCTGAATCCGGTGACCGTCGCCTTGTATCGGCGGTTCATCCGCGTCAAATACGTCAATCTGGTCAACCTGATGCTCGACCGCATGCTGGTGCCGGAATTGCTACAGGAGGACTGCCGGCCCGATCGGCTGGCCGCGGAATTGGGCCTCCTGCTCGACGATCCGGCCGCCCGCGCCGCCCAGGTGGACGGCGTGGCGGA
The DNA here is from genome assembly GCA_023413605.1 of Pseudomonadota bacterium. Classification (GTDB taxonomy): domain Bacteria; phylum Pseudomonadota; class Alphaproteobacteria; order Azospirillales; family Azospirillaceae; genus Azospirillum. The sequence goes on along the minus strand of JAEZPL010000429.1, from coordinate 3,170 downwards.
GGTTGCGCGCTGGTTGGGGCAAGGTGGCACGCCGCCCAGCGAGCGCGCCGCCCGCGTTGTGCTGGATGTTGTCGCCAAAAGACGAGACGTGGGAGAAGAGACCAAATGAGTGAATATCGCCTGCTGCACACCATGCTCCGGGTTTTCGACCTGGAGAAGTCCATCGACTTCTACACCCGGCTGCTCGGCATGAAGCTGTTGCGCCGCAACGATTACGAAGGCGGCCGATTCACGCTGGCCTTCGTCGGCTACGGCGATGAGAAGGACACCGCCGTTCTGGAACTGACCCACAATTGGGATCAGGCCGAGCCCTACAGCATCGGTTCCGGTTATGGCCACATCGCCATCGGTGTGCCGGACATCTACGGAACCTGCGAGCAGTTGGCCAAGAACGGTGTGACGATCACGCGGCCGCCCGGCCCGATGAAGCACGGAAGCACCGTGATCGCCTTCATCGAGGATCCGGACGGCTACAAAGTCGAACTGATCGAGAAGAAGTAAGGCCGGAGTCGGCCTCAGAGGTGTTTGTAGAAGAGGACGGTGTCGTGATAGGTGCCGTCCGCTTCAATGGTGTAGCGGGGGATTTGGCCGGCACGCCGCCATCCTGTTCGCTCGTAGAACGGCTCGCCAACGTCGCCTTCCAGAGTGTCCAGGACCAGCAGGGAACGATCAAGGCCGCGCGCCATATCCTCCAGTGCGTCCATCAACCGCCGTGCGACTCCCTTGCGCCGATAGGCTGCGAAGACCAGAAGTTTCTGCACTTCGGCGCGGTGCGTTCCATTCGGCTTGGCGCAGAGGGACAGTTGCACGCTGCCCTGGAGCGCCCCATCCGGCCCAAGGGCGACCAGCAGCTTGTGTGATCCCTCCGCGAGTTGCCGGGCGACGCCGTCCCAAAAGGCGCGGTTCAACTGGGGCGGCAGTGGCGCGTGGTAGCCGACGGAAGCGCCGCTCGCCACGGCGTCCTCCAGCAGCGCCTCCAGGCTCCTGCGCAGCAGGGCATCCTCAAGACGGGGGATGTCGACGATCGTCATATTGTCCGGCTTCGCCATGAATGCGGTCATTGATGGGGTTGTGGATCGAGCCTGCCTCCGGCCGACAGTCCGGGCAATTGACTTCGCGGTGGAGAGGTGTGAGGAATTCTCACACTGATGCCTCGGATCGGCCATGTCACGTCTTCCCTTTTCCGCACTCGCCGCCTTCGAGGCTGCTTCCCGGCATGGCAGCATGACGCGGGCCGCGGACGAACTTGGCCTGACGCACGGCGCGATCAGCCGTCAGGTCGGTGACCTGGAGAAGCGGCTGGGCGTGCGGCTGTTCGACCGCACGCCCAAGGGCCTGCTCCTCACGAGCGCCGGTCGGGACCTCGCGCGCGCTTGCACGGCTGGCTTCGGGCGCGTGAACGAAAGCTGGGAACGCATCGCCAGCGGCGGGCCGCAACGCCTGCGAATTGCGGCTCCCGGCGCATGGTCGGCGCTGTGGCTGGTGCCGCGGCTCGGCCGCTTCCTGGCCGATTGGCCGGATCTGCGTGTGGACATCGAAGGCGGCAATCTCGACCGTCCCGCCGAATCGGAGGCGGGCTGGGCCGTGGTCCGCTATGTGCGCGGCGGCGACGGGATTCCCGATGGCATCAAGTTGTCGGATGAACCGCTGTTTCCGGTCTGCGCGCCGGCACTGTGCGGTGGCCTCACGCACCAGGGTGACCTTGCGCGCCACAGGCTTCTGCATTTCCGGGATTCGCCGGACTGGAGCCTGTGGCGGGCCGCGACCGAGACCGAGGGCATCGATACGTCGCAGGGCCTCAGCTTTTCCGATTCCGTGATGGTGATGCAGGCGGCCATGGCCGGGCACGGGGTGGCGTTGGGTCGGCCGTCCCTAGTGCTGGATGCACTTGAAGCCGGGCGTCTGGTCCGCCCCTTCGGTCCTGTTGTGCCGGTCGGCGACTGTTACGTGCTGACCGCGCCTGTGGAGGGGCGGGGACGCCGTGTGCTGCGCGAATTCCGGCGCTGGCTGCTGGACGAGGCCGCAGCCGACCAGCAACGTGCCCGGACATTGGGGATCGGCGGCTGACGCGGGTGCGTCAGATTGAAAGGCTGGCGAGTCGGGAGGAAACATGTTTCCATCCGATATCGGATGAATCGGAAACGGAGATCGACCGCGATGCTGCGCCTGTACGACAATCTCTCTTCGGGCAACGGCTACAAGTGCCGCCTTCTGCTGCACAAGCTCGGCATTCCGTACGAACGGGTCGAACTGGACATCGACCGGGCGGAGACGCGGACTCCGGACTTCCTCGCCAAGAATCCGAATGGCCGCATTCCGACGCTGCAACTGGAAGACGGCAGCTTTCTGCCGGAATCGAACGCGATCCTCTGGTATCTGGCGGAAGGCACCCCATACCTGCCGGATGACCGCGAAGGGCGCGCGCGGGTTCTGCAATGGATGTTCTTCGAGCAGTACAGCCACGAGCCGAACGTGGCCACCGTGCGCTTCTGGATCACGCACCATGTGGAGATGACGGAGGAGCGCAAACTGTCCATCATCACCAAGCGGAAGCTCGGCTACGACGCGCTGGGCGTCATGGAAACGCACCTGAAGGATCGGGCGTTCTTCGTGGGGGATCGGTTCGGCATCGCCGACATCGCGCTCTATGCCTACACGCATGTGGCGGGCGAAGGCGGGTTCGATCTGTCGGAATATCCCGCGGTGCGCGCGTGGATGGAGAGCGTTGTGGCGCAACAGCCGCACATTCCCATCACGCAGGGCTGAAGCGTCAGACCAGCACCACCGCGGCGACCGTCGCCAGGATCAAGGCGTAAACGACGATACGACGCAGCCGCCGTGAAAACGGCGGCTTGTTGTCGTTCGCGACGGGCTGGCCCAAACGGACCCGCCGCGCCGGAACGATGTACGCGGCCGGGCTGCGGGCGGCGCCGTCGGAGCCGCCCGTCCCGATGTGTGCTGTTGGCCGGTTAGCCACGCTGCGCCAGCGGCACGAACGGCCGCTTGACATCGCCGGTGTAGAGCTGACGCGGACGGCCGATCTTCTGGACCGGATCCTCGATCATCTCCTTCCACTGGGAGATCCAGCCGACGGTGCGGGCCACGGCGAACAGCACGGTGAACATGCTGGTCGGGAAGCCCATCGCCTTCAGGATGATGCCCGAGTAGAA
>JAEZPL010000380.1 GCA_023413605.1 Pseudomonadota bacterium | reverse complement strand
GCACAACGAAACGGACAAGATCGACGCGGCTTCCGCCGAAATCGGCGCCAACTGCGACGAGTTGGAACGGGAAATCACGGATCTCGCCTTCGGCGTCAAACTGTCCAGCGACAACCTCGCCCAGGCGCGCGACCGCGTGAACACCCTGCTGGGCATGAGCGAGCGGCTGATCGGCGTCACGGCCGAACTGGACGTGGAGACGGTGGACACGCCCTTCATCCGGCTGGTGCGCGACGCGGCGTCGCAAATCTCCTCCAGCTTCGAGGATGCCGTGGCGCGCGGCGAAATCAACGAGGCGGACCTGTTCGACCAGTCCTACACCCCCATTGGCGGCACCAACCCGCAGCAGCATCTGACGCGCTTCACCGAATTCTGCGACCGCACGCTGCCGGGCATCCAGGAATCGCTGCTGGGGCAGAACGACCGCATCGTCTTTTGCGTGGCGGTGGACTCCAACGGCTATCTGCCGACCCACAACCGGAAGTTCAGCCAGCCTCAGGGCGCCGACCCGGTGTGGAACGCCGCCAACTGCCGCAACCGCCGCATCTTCAACGACCGTGTCGGGCTAACCGCCGGCCGCAACACCAAGCCGTTCCTGTTGCAGACCTACCGCCGCGACATGGGCGGCGGCAAGTTCACGCTGATGAAGGACGTATCCGCCCCGATCACCGTGCGCGGCCGGCACTGGGGTGGCTTGCGCGTCGCCTACACGGTCGGGCCCACGAACTCGCAGCGATGAACGCTCGCGTCGCGGAGTATCGAAGCGGGCGAGCGGGATAGCGCCGCTCACCCGTCCGTTAAAGCGGATATCAATCCGCATTAGACAATTCGATGCGCAGGCGTTTCTATTTGTGGCAATTCGTCACCTTTGGACGGCGGCACTGAAATCCGTGGGAAACACACATATGGTGGTATATCCACACCAGAAAGGTGTTTCGCATGCAGATATTCGGGCTGATGACGCAACAAGAGGACAGGGAGGCCGACATCATCGAGCAGGCGGTCAGCGACGTCTTGCTTGCCGATGTCATTTCCCAAGAAACGAAGGATCGGCTGGTGGATTGCCTGACCCTGCTGAAGACGGGGCTCAGCTGTCCGGACACCGGCTGCAACGGATGCGGTCAACGCAAGATGTGCGAACGGCTTGTCGAAGGCGTTCTGTCCACGACCTGAAATGAAGGACCGGAAGGGAGTTCGACTGCTCCCTTGAAGGGGGGCCTCAATGCTCCCTTGGAGACTCTCACTGGTGTGACGACCGTCACCGCGCCATGTTGTTTTCCTGATAAACTGCGACGTTGCCGGTCTGTTGAACCGGGCTGAATCGGGACCGGCCTGTGGCCGGTTCGGCAACGGCGCCGCGGGACGAGGTTCGCATGGGCTTTTCGGTCACCTTCTGGGGGGTGCGTGGCACAGTGCCATGCCCGTTGCCCACGCACATGGAATTCGGCGGCAACACCAGCTGCGTCGAGGTCAGGGCCGGTGATCGGCACATTCTGATCGACGCCGGTACCGGCATCCGGATGCTGGGCAAACGCCTGCTGAAGGACGGGGTCACGGATGCGACCCTGCTGATGAGCCACACGCACCTCGACCACATCAGCGGCTTTCCCTTCTTCGCACCGGCCTACACCAAGGGATTTCGCCTGCGCATCGTGTCCGGCCACCTGTGCGGGAACCCGGGCATCGAGGCGGTGATGGCCCGCCAGATGGAGCGCCCGCTGTTCCCCGTGCCCATGCGCACCATGGGCAGCAACATCACCTTCGACGAGATCACGGCGGGCCAGAGCTTTTCCCTGGACGACGGGATCCGGGTGCGCACCGCTCCCTTGAACCATCCGGACGGGGCTACCGGCTACCGCATCGACTACCAGGGCAAGTCCATCGTCTATGTGACGGACACGGAGCATGTGCCGGGACAGCCCGACCGGAACATTCTGGGCCTGATCGCCGGGGCCGACCTTGTCCTCTACGACACCACCTACACCGACGAGGAATGGCGGAACCGCATCGGTTGGGGCCATTCCACCTGGACCGAGGGCGTGCGCCTGGCGCGGGCGGCCGAGGTGAAGCGGCTCGTCCTGTTCCATCACGACCCAGACCACGACGACCGCGCCATGGCCGCCATCGAAAAGGCCGCGCAGGCGGAATTCCCCGACTGCTTCGCCGCCCGCGAGGGCATGACGGTGGCGCTGGCCTAACCCCGGCCCCGCTCCTGGCTTGAGCGCTGGCCGAAACGGCGGAAGGACGGTTATAGAGGGGCGCTGTTCCCCCCGCCGCGGACCCCCGCCATTCCCATGACCGCTTCCATCCTTGCCCTGTTCACCGCCACCTATGTCGGCATGGCGCTGGGGCGCTTTCCCGGCCTGCGCATCGACCGCACGGGCATCGCGCTGGTCGCCGCGATTCTGTTGCTGGGCATCGGCGCGCTGACGTCGGAGCAGGTGGTCGCGGCCATCGACTTTCCGACCCTGTTCATCCTGTTCGGGCTGATGGTGCTGTCGGCACAGTACGCGTCCAGCGGTTTCTACGACTGGTGCGCGCTGCGGGTGGCGCGGGCGGCGCGGTCGCCCGCAAGGCTGCTGGCGGTGACGGTGCTGGTGGGCGGCGGGTTGTCGGCGGTGCTTGCCAACGACGTGGTGGTCTTCGCCATGACGCCGATGCTGTGCGTGGGCCTGACCGCGCGCGGGCTAGACCCGCGCCCTTACCTGATCGCGCTGGCCGGAGCCGCCAACGCCGGGTCTGCCGCGACGGTCATCGGCAACCCGCAGAACATCCTGATCGGGCAGATCGGGCATCTGGACTTCTGGCGCTTCGTCGGGGTGTGCGGCGTGCCGGCGCTGGTCGCGCTGGTCGTCGTCTATGGCGTGGTGTGGCTGATGTGGCGCGACCGCTTCGGCGAGCCGACCAGCGACGGAGGGCCGGAAACCGGGGAACTGGACCGCGCGCAACTTGCCAAGGCCGTGGTCGCCACGCTGATTCTGCTGGGGCTGTTCACCACCTCGCTGCCGCACGAGACCGGCGTGCTGCTGGTGGCCGGCGCCATGCTGGTCAGCCGGCGGCTTGCCACGCGCGGCATGCTGGGCATGGTGGACTGGCACCTGCTCGTGCTGTTCGCCGCCCTGTTCGCGGTCAACCACGCCCTGGGCCTGACCGGCCTGCCGGCGGAGATGGTCAACGCGCTGGAGGCCGCCGGCTGGCTGCCGGACCGCTTGGCGGTGATGACTCCGCTGGCGCTGGCGGCCAGCAACAGCATCGGCAACGTGCCGGCGGTGATCCTGCTGCTGTCCGCTTGGCCGTCGCCGCCGGAAGGGGCGCTGTACGGGCTGGCGCTTTTGTCCACCTTGGCCGGCAATTTCCTGCTGCCCGGCAGCCTCGCCAACATCATCGTGGCGGAGCGGGCGGAGGCCGCGGGCGTGCGTCTGGGCTTCGTCGAGCATGCCCGCTGCGGCGTGCCGATCACGCTGCTGTCCATGGCCTTCGCGGTCCTGTGGCTGTGGGCGAACGGCTGGATGCCGCTGGTCTGAGCACCCTTCTGCCCGACCGGTTCTTTCGACGCATGGCGCGGGTCCGCAGGGATTCCGGGGTATGCGAATGGTCCGCCCCCTCTCCGTCCGTGGCATTGCCTCCGCCGTTCGCAGCGAAAACCTAGGGGACAACCTTGGGAACCCGCCCGCCATCGGCAGGGACAAGACGGAGAACTGTGCAGCATGTCGGAAGCCATCAGGCCGCAGGGGCAGAGATCCGGGGCAACGCCGGGGACATCGTCCGGAGTTGTCGCCGTGATCGTCACGCACAATCGCCTCTCGCTGCTGCGCGGCTGTCTGGACGCCATCCACGCGCAGGAGCCGCGGCCCGACCGCATCGTGGTCGTCGACAACGGGTCGAGCGACGGCACCGCGGAGTGGCTGGCGGAGCAGCAGGTGGCGATCCCCGAACTGCTGGTCGTCCGCCAAGCCAACGTCGGCTCGGCCGGCGCCTACCACACCGCCTTCGACACGGCCCTGAAGCTGGGCGCCCGCTGGGTCTGGAGCACCGACGACGACGGCATTCCCGCCCCCGGCGCGCTGGCAGAGCTGCTGCGCCAGGGGGAGCGGCATGGGCTCGACATGGTTGGCCCGATGGTCGTGGCGGCCGAGGATCGGGGCGACCTGGCCTTTGCCCTGCAGGGCCACACCAAAGCGGCGGAACTCTCCGCTGCGGCGGCGGATGGGATCGTGCCGGGCACCATCGCCCTGTTCAACGGCACCCTTCTGAACCGCCGCGTGTTCGAGCGGATCGGCAACATCAAGCGCGAGATGTTCATCTGGGGCGACGAGTGGGAATTCACCCTGCGCGCCCGCCGCGCCGGGCTGAAGGACGGCACCGCGGTGAAGGCGCTGCACGTCCACCCGCGCAACCGCCGCACCCAACGGCCGCTGGCCGGCGGCCTGCTCGGCACGGTGGAGGAGATGCCGGCGAACCGCGCCCCGTTCTTCTTTCGCAACATGGGCTACATTCACGCCACCTATGAGCGGGAGGCCATCACCCGCATGATGGTGAAGTACACCCTGTATTTCCTGCTGCACCGCCGCTGCGACCTTCGGGGTCTGCGCGGGTTCTGGGCGAACTACCGCGCCGGGCTGCGGGACCAGTATCCGGACGACCTGATGGCCTTGACCGCGTCGCGGCCGTTTCCTTCGGAACCGGCTTCCACCAGAAACGCCTGAGACGGAGAGGGCGGGCATGTTCAGGGAATTCAGCCTTGACGGGCAGGCGCCAGCCCGCCCCGACGCGTGGTACCTGTGGCCGGCGGCGCTGGTGGCGCTGGTCGCCGCGATCATCCCGGTCTGGATGTTCGAGATCCCGGCGCTGGGCGATTACGTCAACCACGTCACGCGGATGTACGCGCTGGCCTTCCTGGACCAGGATCCGCAGCTGGCGCAGTTCTACACGATCCGCTGGGCGGTCATTCCCAATCTGGTGATGGACATCGTCGTCCCGCCGCTGGCGAAGCTGGTCGGCGTGCACACCGCCAGCCGGCTGTTCGTCACTGTCAGCTACCTGCTTCTGGTCAGCGGCACCATCGCGCTGTACCGGGCGGTGTGGGGACGGGTGGAGCTCGGGCCACTGGTCGCCAGCCTGTTCCTCTACACCATGTCCACCTACATGGGCCTGTTCAACTACCTGTTCGGACTCGGGCTGGCGCTGTGGGGCATCGCGGCCTGGATCCATTTTCAGGAGCGGAGCCCGTGGCTGCGCGGGCTGGTCTCGCTGGGCTTCGTGCTGGCGCTGTTCATCTCCCACCTGTTCGCGTTGGGACTCTACGGCCTGACGCTGCTGTCCGGCGAGGCGTGGCGGCTGTACGTCACCGGCGACTGGCGCCGCCCGCAGCGCGCCCTGCCGGACCTGCTGGCCTTCGGCCTACCGTTCCTGGTGGTGTTTCCGCTTCTGCTGATGAGCCCGTCCGCCGGATATGCCGAAGCGGTGATGTGGGTCGGCACGGCCAAGCTGATGGGCTTCGACTTCCTGTTCGGCGCCTACGCGACCGCGGTCGGCTATGTGACCGGCGCGGCGGTCGGCATCGGCGTGGCCTGGGGCCTGTGGAGCGGCCACCTGCGCATCCACCCCGTTGGCGCCATCGCCATCGGGCTGGGGCTGCTGGTCTACGCGGCGATGCCGCTGGTGCTGTTCGGGTCGTGGTTCGCCGACAGCCGCCTGCCCATCGGCATCGTATTCGTGGCGCTGGGCTTCGTCCGCTGGGACCTGCCCACCGTGGCCATGCGCACCGCCTTCGTGTCGGCGGTGCTGGCCCTGTCGCTGCTGCGCAGCGCCGATGCCGGCGTGGGCCTGGCGAAGGTGGACCCGCTGCTGGAGGAGGTCCGCATGTCCACCCTGCGGATCGAGCCGGGCAGCACCGTGCTGGCCACCTACGCCGACGAATCCCTGCGCAAGTCGATCTTCCGTCCGGCCCAGTTCACCGACGACCGGGCGCTGTCCTTCGGCCTGCACCATTCGCCGGTGCTGGCGCTGATGGACCGCTCAAGCCTCGTCCCCATCGCCTTCACCCACCCCGGCAAGCAGCCCCTGCTGCTGAAGCGGGAATACGCGGAGCTGGACGGCAACTTCACCTATATGCCGCGCATCAGCTACGTCGCCGACGCGGTGCGGGAGCCGGGTTTGCGGGACAATTTTTACTGGACCGATTGGCCGAAGCGCTTCGGGTACGTCTATGTGCTGTTCACGGAACCGGGCCGGGCGAATCCGGTGCCGGAGCGTCTGACGCTGGTTCAGGAAGGGCGGCACTTCCAGCTGTATATGGTCAAGTAGGGGGCGGTTGGCCGCTCGCTGACTCCATGCCGCTATGGCCCCCTCCCTAACCCTCCCCCGCTGGGCGGGGGAGGGGATGACTGGTCTATGCGGAGGGTGGGGCGTTGCGGACGAACTGGTCGAACATCGGCTGGATCACCGCTTCGCCGATGTCCCGCGTGATGAACACGATCTTGGAACGGTGATCGTCGCTGGGCCATTCCTCCAGCCGGACCGGGGGGTGGAACATGTGCTGCACGCCGTGGACGACCACCGGCAGCTCGCTTTCCTTCACGTTCAGCAAGCCCTTGATGCGCAGCAGGTTCTCACCGCCGACGGCGATCAGGGCCTCCATGAAGTCGATGAAGTTGTTCCATGGAATCGGCTCGTCCACCACCATGCAGAAGGCGTGGATGTGGTCGTCGTGCCGGTTGGCGTCGTGGTGATGGTGTCCGTGATCATGATCATGGCCGCAGTCGGGGCCGCAGGCGTGGTCATGATCGTGGTGGTGGTCATGATCATGTGCGTGTTCGTGGTGGTGTCCGTCCTGGTCGCGGTAGGCCTCTTCCTTCAGCCAGCGGGCCACGTCGGGGCTCTTGGTCTCGGGGTTGTAGAGGCCGGCGTCGAACAGGGTCGCCGGGTCCACCTCGCCGAAGGCCGCGGGAATGACCGGAGCCGCCGGGTTGATGGCGGCAAGGCGCTGGCACAGCGCCGTGACTTCGCCGGGAGTGGCGACGTCGGTCTTGGTCAGCACGATGCGGTCGGCGACGGCGGCCTGCTTCACGCTTTCCGGCTGGCGGTCGAGCTGGTTGGAGCCGTGCGCCGCGTCCACGGTGGTGATCACGCCGTCCAGGCGGAAGCGCGCGGCCAGCAGCGGGTCGCTCATCAGCGTGTGGATGATCGGGGCCGGATCGGCGAGGCCCGTCGTCTCCACCACCACCCGGTCGAACTCCGGAATGTCGCCGCGCACGCGCTTCAGG
>JAEZPL010000352.1 GCA_023413605.1 Pseudomonadota bacterium | reverse complement strand
CCACACGCTGTACGACATCGTCCGCAAGCTGCCGGACGGCAGCCAGGTGGAGCTGGACATCGGCGGCGACGGCACCATCCTGACGCTGCGCGCCGGCCGGTCGCAGTTCAAGCTGTCCTGCCTGCCGACCGAGGACTTCCCCCAGCTGTCCGGCGGCGACCTGCCGCACCGCTTCGATCTGGCGGCCAACGACCTGCGCACGCTGGTGGACCGCACCCGCTTTGCGATCTCCACGGAAGAGACGCGCTACTACCTCAACGGCATCTACCTGCACGCCGCCAAGGCCAAGGCCGGCGGGGCCGAACTGCCGGTGCTGCGCGCCGTGGCGACCGACGGCCACCGTCTGGCCCGCGTGGAGATGCCGCTGCCGGAGGGAGCCGCCGGCATTCCGGGCGTGATCGTGCCGCGCAAGACGGTGAACGAGATCCGCAAGCTGATCGACGAGGCGGCCGACCGCATCGAGATCTCGCTGTCGGACAACAAGATCCGCTTCGCCTTCGACTCGGTGGTCGTGACCTCCAAGCTGATCGACGGCACCTTCCCGGATTACGAGCGGGTCATCCCGGTCGGCAACGACAAGACCATGGAGGTGGACGCCAAGCTGTTCGCCGCCGCCGTGGACCGCGTCGCCACCATCTCCACGGAAAAGAGCCGGGCCGTGAAGCTGTCGCTGACCCGCGGCACGCTGACCCTGTCCGCCACCAGCCCCGAAGCCGGCAGCGCGACCGAGGAACTGGAGGTCAATTACCAGGAAGGCCCCCTGGAAATCGGCTTCAACTCTCGCTATCTGCTTGATATCACGCAGCAGATCGAAGGCGAAGGCGCCCGTTTCGCGCTGGCCGACGCCGCATCGCCGACCATCATCCGCGACGTTGCCGATGCAACCGCTCTCTACGTGTTGATGCCGATGCGCGTGTGATCGGTCCTTTGGGCGCTGTCCGGGGGGCCGGCAGCCCCCTTTCGGACAGCCCCAGATGGGCTGCAGAGGCTTTGCCTCTGCAACTCGGAACGGACACTTTGCTCGAAGCCAGACAGACCCACGCTTCCTCGACCGCCGTTTCCTCACCCACGCGGGCCGAACATCCCGATGCCGTGGGTCCGGACGCTTTGGCGGTGACGCGTCTGACGCTGACCCGCTTTCGCGGGTATGACAGCGCGCGCCTGGAGCCCGACCACCGTCCGGTGGTCCTGACCGGCCCGAACGGAGCCGGGAAAACCAACCTGCTGGAGGCGGTCAGCTTTCTCGCCCCCGGCCGCGGCCTGCGCGGCGCCAAGCTGTCGGAGGTGGAGCGGATCGGTTCCCCATCCGGCGCCGGATGGGCGGTGGCCGCCGTGCTGGACACGCCGACCGGCCCCGTGGAGATCGGCACCGGCCGCGAAGTCGGTTCCCAGGGATCGGGCGGCGCGGAGCGCGACCGCCGCGTCGTCCGCGTGGACGGCCATCCGGCCAAGGGCCAGACCGCTCTGGCCGAACATGTCGCCATCGTCTGGCTGACGCCGCAGATGGACCGCCTGTTCCTGGAAGGCTCCAGCGGGCGCCGCCGTTTCCTGGACCGGCTGGTGTTCGGCTTCGACCCGGCCCACGCCGGCCGGCTCAGCCGCTACGAGCACGCGCTCCGCGAACGCGCGCGCATCCTGCGCGACGGCCAGCGGAGCTGGGGGTCGGACGACGGCTGGCTGTCCGGCCTGGAAGACCAGATGGCGACCACCGGCATCGCCGTGGCCGCCGCCCGGCGGGACGTGGTGCAGCGCCTGCGCGCCGCCTGCGGCCGCGCCATCGGCCCCTTCCCGACCGCCGACCTGTCCGTGCAGGGCACGGTGGAACGCTGGCTGGACGAAAGCCCCGCGCTGGCCGCGGAGGACGCGTTGCGGCGCAGCCTGCGCGACAGCCGCCGCCTCGATTCGGACACCGGCGGGGCCGCGGTGGGGCCGCACAAGAGCGATCTGTCCGTGCGCCACACCCAGAAGGACATGCCGGCCGCCCTCTGCTCGACCGGCGAACAGAAGGCGCTGCTGATCGCCATCATGCTGGCCAACGCGCGCCTTCTGGCCGCGGAACGCGGGGCCGCCCCGCTTCTGCTGCTGGACGAGGTCGCGGCCCACCTGGATCCGCAGCGGCGCGAGGCCCTGTTCGACGAGATTCTGGCGCTGGGCGCGCAGGCCTGGATGACCGGCACGGACGACAACGTCTTCGCCCCGCTGGGCTCCGCCGCCGGGCGCTTCCACATCGAGGACGCGACCGTGACTCCGGCCTAGAAAAACCCGAAAAATCGCATACCGAAGCACGGTAATCCGCCGAAACCGCAACGCAGTCTGTTATAGTCGCACCATGGCACAGGAAGCATTGAAGAACGACCTCCCGCAGCAGGACTACGGCGCGGAATCGATCACCGTCTTGCGGGGGCTGGATGCCGTTCGCAAGCGTCCCGGCATGTACATCGGCGACACCGACGACGGTTCGGGCCTGCACCACATGGTCTACGAGGTCGTGGACAACGCGATCGACGAGGCCCTGGCCGGCTACTGCGACAAGGTCGTGGTTCAGCTGAACGCCGACGGCTCGGTGACCGTGCGCGACAACGGGCGCGGCATTCCGACCGACATCCATCCGGAGGAAGGCGTCTCGGCGGCCGAGGTCGTGATGACCCAGCTGCACGCGGGCGGCAAGTTCAACCAGAACTCCTACAAGGTGTCCGGCGGCCTGCACGGCGTGGGCGTGTCGGTGGTGAACGCCCTGTCGGAAACGCTGGAACTGCGCATCTGGCGCAACGGCCGCGAATGGTTCATGCGCTTCCGCCACGGCGTGCCGGAGGCCGGGCTCGCCGACGTTGGCGCCGCCCCCATGGTCGACGACAACCAGGGCGGCCAGAAGCAGCTGAGCGGCACCGAGGTCACCTTCCTGCCGTCCAAGGAAACCTTCACCAACACAGAGTTCGACTTCGCGACGCTGGAACACCGGCTGCGCGAGCTGGCCTTCCTGAACTCCGGCGTGCGTCTCGTCCTGACCGACGCGCGCGGCGTTGAGCCGAAGGTCCACGACCTGCATTACGAAGGCGGGCTGGAAGCCTTCGTGACCTGGCTCGATCGCTCCAAGGTGGCGCTGCACAAGCCGGCCATTTCGATCAAGGCGGAGCGCCCGACCGAGCACGGCGGCGTGGTCACCGTGGAATGCTCGCTCCAGTGGAACGACAGCTACCACGAGACGACGCTCTGCTTCACGAACAACATTCCGCAGAAGGACGGCGGCACGCACCTCGCCGGCTTCCGCGCGGCGCTGACGCGGGCGATCAACAACTACGCCAACGAGTCGGGCATCGCGAAGAAGGAGAAGGTCAACCTCTCCGGCGACGACGCGCGCGAGGGCCTGACCTGCGTCCTGTCGGTGAAGGTCCCCGATCCGAAATTCTCCAGCCAGACCAAGGACAAGCTGGTCTCGTCGGAGGTCCGCCCGGTGGTCGAGGCGGTGGTCGGCGAATGCCTCGCCCAGTATTTCGAGGAGCATCCGGCCGACGCCAAGCGCGTCGTGCAGAAGGTGGTCGAGGCCGCCGCCGCCCGTGAAGCCGCCCGCAAGGCGCGCGAACTGACCCGGCGCAAGGGTGCGCTCGACATCGCCTCGCTGCCCGGCAAGCTGGCCGACTGCCAGGAGCGCGACCCGGCGCTGTCCGAACTGTTCATCGTCGAGGGCGATTCGGCGGGCGGTTCGGCCAAGCAGGGCCGTTCGCGCCAGTTCCAGGCCATCCTGCCGCTGCGCGGCAAGATCCTGAACGTGGAGCGCGCGCGCTTCGACAAGATGCTGTCCTCCGCCGAAATCGGCACGCTGATCGCGGCGCTGGGCACCGGCATCGGGCGCGACGAGTTCAACCCGGACAAGACGCGCTATCACAAGATCATCATCATGACCGACGCGGACGTGGACGGCAGCCACATCCGCA
>JAEZPL010000156.1 GCA_023413605.1 Pseudomonadota bacterium | reverse complement strand
GTAGTTGGCCATCACCAGGGGCCGTTCCTGCGGGGGGATGAAGTCCAGGACCGACGGGATCCCCTGCGCCCGGTCCAGGCTCGTCCCCAGCATCTGGGCGAAGGCGTCGTTGGCGTAGAGCGGGCGGAAGTCGCGGTGAATGACGATGCCCTGGATGGAGCCTTCCACGAGGTCACGGAAGCGCCGCTCCTTGTCGGCCAGGTCGCGCTGGCGGCGGTCGATCTCGTCGATGAAATAGCGGATGGAAGCGCCGATGTCGGTGATCTCGTCCTTGCCCTCCACCGGCACGGTGGCGGCGGTGCCCGACAGGCGGGCCAGCACCGCTTCGTTCAGCGCCACCAGCCGCGACGTCAGGACGCGCCGGAAGAACAGATAGACCCCGACCGCCAGCAGCACCGACGCCCCGCCCAGCAGCATCACCAGCCGCGTGCGCTCCGTGATCAGGGCCTTCAGCGCGTCGGTCCGCCGGGTGGACCGGTCGTGCAGCGATTCGAACAGGGTGCGGGTGGACCGGTCCACCGTTTCGACCAGCACGCGGGACTGGCCGCTCAGCGCCTGGGCCCGGTTGCGCGCCTGCAGGCGCTCGGCGGAGCTGTCGAACAGCCCGCCCGGTGCCACCAGGATGCCGGCCAGCTCCGCCCGGATGCGTTCCATGGCCGACCCGTGCGGCTCCGGCGTGGCGGCCGCGATGCGGCCCAGTTCCGTCAGGCTGCGCTCGGCCGCGCGCTGTTCGGTGCGCAGCCGGTTCAGGTGGTCCAACTGGACAGCCCCCGTCGCCCGCGCCATCAGGGCACCGGTCCGCACCGCCCAGGAACCGAGCGTCCCCGCCGCGTCCGGCCCGGACAGCCGCTCCAGCGCGTCGGAAAGCTGGGCGAGCGCGCGGATGGAGTCCGCCTGCCGGTCGCCGGCTTCGATCTGCCGGCTGACCTCGGCGTTCAGGTCGGCGACGGTCGAGGCCAGGATCAGCAGGGTGGTGCGTACCTGCTCCAGCAGATGGGCGTCGCCGCCTTCCCCGTCGTTGTCCGGGTTTCCGTCCTGCACCGCGGCTTCGTGCAGCGCGTTCAGGCGCTTCACCAGTTTCTGGAGCGTGTCCAGCTCCCCCACCAGTTCGTCGTGCACGGCGCGGCGTTGCGGCATGGATGAGGCGCCGGCCAGCACCGGCAGGCGCGCGACGAGCTGCTGGAGCGAGCCGCGCAGCTCCGCGCTGGCGATGACCTCCGGCAGGGTGGTCGCCGACAGCGCCCGGACCTCTCCCCGGAACAGCCGGAAGGAGGAAAGGGAGACGCCGCCGATCAGCAGCACCAGAAGGGCCATGACCGTCAGGCCGACGGTGATGCGCAGCACGATGCCGCCGCGGCGCGGCGCTGGCCGTGGCGCTGGCCGTGGCGGCGGGGTGGCGGGCGGGGCTCCGGCCGGCGAAAGGGCGTCCATCGGTCCGGTCACCGCTTCACCGTCAGGCGACCGTCCAGCCGCGGCGCGAAGGTGCCGCTGCGGGCGATCCGGTCCGCCAGGATGGTCGACACGAAGTCGGCGTCGCGGTCGTCCACAAGGCGCGGCGCGCCGGCCAGCGCGCCATAACCGTCGCTTCCGCCGGCGAGATAGCTGCCGGTGGCCAGCCTGTAACGGGCCGCCGGGTCCACGGGCTTTCCGGCCACGCGCAGTTCCACCACCCGCTGGCCGACGGGCTTCGTCGCATCGACCACGACGCGGGCGTTGGACAGGTGGGGGAAGCGCCCCTGCAACTGCTCGATCCCCGAATAGCCGGACTCCAGCGCGTCGCGAAGCTGCCGGCCGGTGACCTCGATCAGCACGGCGGAGTCGTGGAACGGAATTTCGGTCTGGATGTCGCGGCGGGTCCACAGGGTGCCGGCGGCGTAGGTGCGGTCGCCGCGGAGAGTGCCGCCGTTGATCAGCGCCACGTCGGCCTCCATCGCCTCGCGCAGGGCGTCCGTCACCGCGTTGGCAAGGGCGTTCTCACCGCCGCGCACCGCTTCGCGCCGCGTGTCGATGGGCGTTTCCAATTGCCCGACCTGCATGCCGAGCATCCCGTCCAGCCGGGCGCGGTAGGCTTTGGCGCGGGCCTCCACCGCGCTGTCCGGCGGCACCAGGGCGGTGTCGATGGTGCGCAGGTCGGCGCTCCAGGCCGTGCGCCTCGTCCCCGCCGTCTCCGCGCGGTCGAGGGTGAGGTCGAGCGCCAGCACCCAGGCCGCCTGCGCCTCCACCGTCGCGGTCAGCGTCTTGCCGCTGTGGCCCACGTCGACCGTCCGGCCGCGATCCTGGTACAGGACGATGTCGGCGATGCCCGAATCGATGACGGCGCGGTGGGTGTTGCCGGACGTGGCCGTCATCACGACGATCACGTCCACGCCCTCGGCGCGCAGTTCCCTGGCCTTTTCGGCGATGGCGGCGACCGGGTCGCGGAACTCCGTCCGCGTGGAGCGGGTCGTTTCCTGGGTCTGGGACGGCGTCGCGGCCAGCACGCCAATCCGGTACCGCCCGGCGTTCAGGACCACGGCGCCTTCCAGCCCGTCCAGCGGTTTGCCCGTGGTGCGGTCCACGGCGTTGCTGGTGACGATGGGGAAGTTCGCCTCGTAGGCGCGCGACATCACGATGTCGTCGCCGTGGTGGAATTCCCGGTTCAGCGCCGCCATGGCGTCGATGCCCAGCCCGTTCAGCAGGTCGATGACGTGGGCGCCCTGGTCGTAGAAGGACAGGACGGAGGGGGCCAGCGACTGCCCGCCATGCAGGACCAGCACCGTGCCGTGCGCCGCCCGTTCCCGTTGGATCAGCGTGGCCAGCCGGGCGATGCCGCCGCGCCCCTGGCT
>JAEZPL010000152.1 GCA_023413605.1 Pseudomonadota bacterium | reverse complement strand
CAGCGACAGCACCGCCCGTCCCTTGTCCCTGGGGACGTTGGGGCGCAGTTCGTGGATTTCCTAGCCGCCGGTGACGCGCAGCTGCGGATGGCCGGCCGCGACGGTGCGCACGGCCTCCGCCACGGTCGGCTTGCCCGGCGGGGCCACCCGGCGCGTGTGCACCGCGATGGCGAACCGCTTGCGCTCCACCAGCGCGCCGCCGATGGCCGACAGCCGCTCCTTCAGCGCGGCTTCGGCGGCATCCAAATCCGTCAGGTATTCCGTGCCGATCTGGGTCCGAAGGCCGGGGCCGCGGATGTCGAAGCCGTGGCTGCCGGCATAGACCAGTTCCTCCAGCCCCACATGACGGGCCACATCGTCCAGGTCGCGCCCGCTGACCACCGCCACCGGGCACAGGGCAGCGAGCCTGCGGATGGAGGCGCGCACCGATTCGTCGAGCACGGCAAGGTCCGGCCGCTCCACGATGGGCGTCAGGGTGCCGTCATAGTCGAGAAAAACCGCGACCTTCCGGTCCCCCAGGGAGGCCGCGAAATCGTCGAATCGCGCGAGCGCGGAGGGCCGGACCGCCCCGTTGTCGGCCATGCTGTCAGGCGTCGGCTGTGCCAAGGACAACTCTCCCTCATCATCATTCGTGCAGAGACGAACAACGATATGGGAGCTTGTTGGGTCCAAAAGGGGGCCGGCGTGTCCGGGAAAGGCAGCTGTGACCATCATGCCACACCCACCCCGGAAAAGGTTTCGGCCCCACGAGGGGGCCGGACCTTGGGGGTTTGCACCCACCTAAGAATTTGTTAATTTTGCGGTGCAGCAAGCGATTGCTGCTTCGCCCTTCTTGGGCGTTTCCTCCCTAAACTCAGGCCGCTGATCTTCAGCGGCCTTTTTTCTGCCAGAAACGCATCCCGTCTGACAACCCCTATCAAACGGCCCGCTTCGAATAAACTAAAGTTATATTTTTTATAGAGTAATGGGTTACGCCTTATAGCGCCCCTTGCGCCGTGGTGCCCGCTTGCGCTCTCCTGCACCGGCGCAACGCCGCCAAACCGCCGAGATTGAGGGGCAAGTCCTTGAAAGCGCTGGTCAACGCCACGATCCACACTGGGGACGCCGTGCTGGAGGGCCGCGCTCTGCTGCTCGACGGCGCCACCATCGCCGGAGTCGTGGAGCGTGCTGCGGTGCCCGCCGGGGCGACAGTGCAGGATCTCGGCGGCGGCATCCTGGCGCCGGGCTTCATCGACCTTCAGGTCAATGGCGGGGGCGGTGCGCTGTTCAACGATTCTCCCGACGTGCCCACCATCCGCCGGATCGCGCAGGCGCACCGCCGGTTCGGCACCACGGGTCTGCTGCCCACCTTCATCACCGACGACGCGCACAAACGCGCCGCCGCGGTTTCCGCCGTGCGCGCCGCCCTGGCGGAAGGCGTGCCGGGCGTGCTGGGCATCCATCTGGAAGGACCGCACATCGCCGCGACGCGGCGCGGCGTCCACGACGCCCGCTTCATCAGCCCGCCCGACTCGGCCGACCGCGACCTGCTGGAGGGGCTGGCCGGCCTGCCCGCGCTCGTCACCCTGGCGCCGGAGACCGTGCCGCCGGACACCATCCGCACTCTGGCCAAGGCTGGCGTCCGCGTCGCCGCCGGGCACAGCGCCGCAACGTGGGAGCAGGCCAAGGCCGGTTTCGCCGTCGGCATCACCGGCGTGACCCACCTGTTCAACGCCATGAGCCAGCTCGGCTCGCGCGAACCCGGCATGGTCGGCGCCGCGCTGGAGGACGACACGGTCTGGTGCGGCGTGATCGTGGACGGGCACCATGTCCACGATGTCTCCGTCCGGCTGGCCTGGAAGGCCAAGGCACGCGGCCGGCTGTTCCTGGTCACCGACGCGATGCCCCCGGTCGGCGCGCCGGAGGGCGCCGGCTTCCGGCTCTACGGTCAGGACATCCAGGTGGCGGACGGTCGTTGCGTCACCGCGGACGGCACCCTGGCCGGCTCCGCGCTCGACATGGCGACGGCGGTGCGCAACTGCGTGGAGCGGGTCGGTATCCCGTTGGACGAGGCGTTGCGCATGGCGTCCGCCTACCCCGCCGATTTCCTGGGCATCGCGGGTGAGCGCGGGCGCATCCGGCCGGGCCTTGCCGCGGACCTCGTGCACCTCGACGACCGCCTCGCCGTCCGCGCCACCTGGATCGGGGGCGAGTGTGCCAATGGAGACGGGAACACCGGACAATCCCAACCGCCAGGAAATTCTCAACCGATTGAATAACCCCTGCACGAGCAGGCGAATCTGTCGTATAGAGGCACCCGAACCTGATCGAGGAGTCTCCCATGGACATCGCCCTGATGGTCGCCGCTGCGCTGTTCTTCTTCTGGCAGACCGTTTCCGAGTGATCGGTCGCCGACACGCACCGACGCGAAAGGGCGGCTCCACCGAGAGCCGCCCTTTCGCGTTTTCAAAGACCAATCCCCAGGCCGCCGACAATCGGCCATGATCAGCCGGCCATGATCAGCCGGCCATGATCAGTACCCCGCAATCATTCCGCCGCCGTCGGCATGTCCGAGTGTGGCCGGTCGAGCCGGGCATGGGCCGAGGCGACCAGACGCAGCGTCTCCATGATGGAACCGATGGCCTCGTGCAGATCGGCCTGCCCTGCCAGCGACGGCATGTCGATCAGAACGCTTTCCAGCTCGTCCGCGGCATCCTGCAACCGGGAGCAAGCGTGCTCCAAATGGCGGATGGTGGCCGTGCCGTTTGCAGAACGCGCACAGATCAGATCGCCCATACCCAGATATGCGTTTCGATTTGCAAAATGCATCGGCGCCGTGCCCCGGCCAGCGCGACTTCCAGTCTTTCTGCGAAACATGGACCAGCTCCCCCTCAGGTTGCCGGGATACGGAGCAAGAGTCGCGCCAATCGCCCATGAATTCATGCTAACGTTGCTGCGTCATGGCGTCTCCTGCGGCCACAGCCATGCGGCTCCCCGCATCCCGCTGTCGGCCCCATGCCGCGCGCGGACGAAGCGGGTGCGCGGTGCCGGGCTCAATGCCCAGCGGCCCCACAGGGCGGGCACGGCCTCGTAAAGCCCCGGCAGGTTCGACAAGCCGCCGCCGACAACCACCACGTCGGGGTCCAGCAGATTGATCACCGCAGCCAGCGCGCGGGCCAGCGCGTCCGCATGATGGCGCAGCGTCGCCGCGGCTTCGGCGTCGCCGGCCTGCGCCCGCTCGGCGATCTCCGGCGGCGCGGCCGCCTCCCCCGTCCGGCGCGCGTGCAGCCGGGACAGGCCGGCCCCGCAC